>QNBZ01000045.1 GCA_003644295.1 Planctomycetota bacterium | reverse complement strand
GCAGGTTTCAAGGAAAACACGTGTTGATAGCATTAAAGAAATAGAGACAGACCAACTGGCCAAGAGAGAAAGATACTTCGAGTATTTTTTGGTGGCGGTGCTTCTGGCTTTTGGTATTTATCACTCGGTTCTGTATTTCGGGCATACTATCGTTCCCATTTCGGATTTTCCAGCGGATTTCAGAGTTGGCCGTGAACTTTTATCTTTACAGATTCCTTCCAGTTTCAAAATTGCCCCTGTCGTCGGTTTTTTGCAGGCCTGTCTTTCCTGCTTTCTTGGCGGAGAGCATCCAGACCTGACGGCTGGCTGGCTCCTCAATGCCCTGTTACATCCATTTAATCTAATCCTGCTTTGGCTGGTCAGCAGGAAAGTCATCGGCAAATCCGCTCTGTGGTTTGCTATAATCGCTATACTAAATCCGTGGGTGATGTATATGCTCACAGAACCTATCCTGGAGACGGGGTTATTGTTTTTTTCGCTTCTAACTTTTTATTTTATCTTTAAGCGCTCGAACTGGTGCTATCTTCTGGCCTCAATAACGACAATGGTACGATACGAAGGAGCGGCGCTGATTTTGGCTGCGTTCGTGATAGATATGATATATCGCAAGACAAAGCGAGAGCGAATTCTTGCTTTTGTGTATTCGGCTATGGCAACTATTCCTCTGGCACTCTGGATGCTGGGTACCGCTCTGACTTGGGAGCCAGGAACAACCCATTATTTCAACGTGTTGTTCGCAAAGGACTACTCAGAAGCATTCGCTGAGCCGGTTAAAAACAGAACTGGTGTGGTTAAGCATATGCAGCTACTTTGGATGGTAGGGTTTCGCCCCTTGTTAATGCCATATCCTGGGGCTGGCGAAGATTTTGTGCAGATGTTATGGAAGCTAAGTAAGACCATTGCCATTATTGGTTTTTTCTTTGGCTCTATTTATGGATTGTGCAAACGCAAGTGGGAAATACTGGCGTTGCTCATATTCTTTGTGCCGTATTTCCTGCTTCATTCTCGGTATCCCTATCCTATCCAAAGGTTCCATTCCACTATTTTTTGGATAGCGATATTGATATGCTGGTTCGGTTGGCAGAGCTTTTGGAGAATTATAGATGGAAATGGGCGGATACCAAGAGCTATTGTGCTTGTATTGCAGGCCTCGGTAGCAACAATAGCAGTTATTTGGCTTGTTCAGCTTGTTCCTTATTTACCTAAAATATCCCAAATAAGTCCGACATCTGCTTCTCTGCCTTACATAGCAATTATACTGGTGGTAACTATTTTTGTTGCCCGAATTTTTATCTATAAACCAAAATACTTTTTACGTGAGCTTTCAATATTAGCGGTTGTCTGCCTGGTTATTGTGTCCAATCAGTTTATGCTCGTTCGCCTCCTCGGCGACGGACAGAGAGATAAGGAGTTCAAGCTTTTGGCAGATTGGTATATTGCAAATGCCGAGCCGGGCGAAAAGATGCTCACCACATTGCCGCATGTTGTGAGGATATATGCCCCTGAGCACAAGGATTCTTTGCTTCAGGTCGGAGGCATTAAGGCTGAAAACCAGTATGAATTTATCAAGAAATGTTATGATGAAAAGATTACTTATGTTGCTTGGGATTCAAGACTTGGATTAGCACCTGGAAATGAATATTATAAGTTTTGGGGCATGAAGAATATAGCTATGCTGGCTAAGCCGCGGAGCATCGGGCCGTATGAGTTTGTTACTCAAATTCGGGCAAACAAAAGGCGATTTATTAACGTGTTCCGTCTTAAAAGGCCCGAAGGCGGTGCGAAAAAACCAAGTTTGCCTTAGTTGACCGCCACTGCTTTTTTGATTTCGGGGATTTTTTCCTTCAGCAAACGTTCAACACCCATCTTGAGTGTCATTTGGGCACCGGGGCAGCCGGCGCAAGTGCCTTTCAGGCGTACCCTTACGGTGTTGTCCTCATCTACACCGACCAGCTCTATATCGCCGCCGTGGCTCTGCAAACCAGGTCGAACAGCCTCAATTACGTTTTTAACTTTTTCTTCAAAGCTCTGTTCTGTGTTGATATCACCGCAACCGCATTGCTCACACATAGAAATACTCCTGTTTGTTGGTTGTTGGCTTCAGCTTATCGGCTGCCATTATAGCAATAATGCAGCTATTGTATAGCGGTAACTTGGTTTTTAGCCGGAATTTTTGTTTTAAATCCGCCACGGCGGATAAAATTGGCTTTGATTTGGTTTATTTTGAATAGTTTGCTATTTTTGATTGATTTTCCCCGCTCAATCACCCCACGGGGCATAACCCCAGCCGTAAATACCGACGGCATTGGGAAACAACTCGTAAATGGCATTATTTAGAGGATTATTCCAGGTCCAGGACAAGTCGGAATCCTATGTGGCGGTAGCAACTCGACGGACTGTTGTGGCCGCGGTAGGTTACCGTGCAGTACGTCGCAACGATGCCACAGTAGCCGCCGCGGAGAACCCGATAATCTTGCTCACATTGGTTGTAAAAACAGCTATCAGTCCACTCCCAGACATTGCCGGCCATATCATTGAGCCCATAACCGTAGGAAGGATAATAGCCAACCGGTGTCGTATAGAGTTCATCGATCAGGCCCAGCGGATTATATGAGCCATAATTGGCCTTGCTGTGGTCAATTGTTGTTCCGCAGCCGTAGGTGTAGCTGCCGTCATAGTCGGCTACGGCCTGCCACTGCCATTCGGTGGGCAGTTTGTAGCTGCCGTAGTAATCGGCAAAAACCGTGGCGCCGTACCAGCTGACCTCAACTACCGGATGGTCGCTCATATCATAACCGTCACGGGTGCGGACACTGAAGACTCCGCCGGAATAGGTAATCTGGCTGTATAAACCCGCCGCATAAATGCCAAAGTAAGATTCGCTGTGACTGGTATCATCTGCGGCATAAACCACATCGTTATAGACCGTTATCAAGCCATCGGCCAAAGCGGAGTTTAGATACTGGCAATACTGGCCGTTGGTCGTCTCGTATTTGCTCATGTAGCCGTCGTAGCCCGAAGAAAGGTTCGCATCAATATAAACCCACACCATACCGTCGGGTGCCTTGGCACGGTGCATCAGTTTGAACTTGGCTATGCTATAAGGGTCAAGCCAACGTGTCGTAGATAACTGTAAATTCCACTTCCAATCCCCCCGACAGATGATGTTTCCAATCCTTCATCAAGGTCACAATACCAAGAGACTCTTATAACCAGCCTGTCGCCGCTCGAATATACCGAGCCGTCCGCATTGTAAGTAACCCACCTGATAATCAGGCAGTGATTTTCGTCCGGCTCATAGTTTTCCACCATAAACTTGCCGAACCTGCCTTCATCGGTTTTGTAGATAAAATAAGTACCCGGCATAAACTCATTGCCGTCAGAACTGTCGATACTTGCGGTGCTCATACCAGCTTCCATTGCCGCAATATGAGCCCTTCGCAGCTCCGAATACGGCATGACGCCTTCATTGAGCCAGGTACTGGTCCATTACCGCAAAATCCTCAAGGTCAACCTTACAGTCACCTGTGGCATCCATTGACCGACACGCCGCCGAGGCAAAACCTGTAAAGATCACCAAAACCGCCATCATTACAATTAGCTTCTTCATTTTCTTACCTCCTAAAAAAGTTATCGTTTCCTTCTCACCATCACCGCCTGTCATGCCTGTCCAGAGCAACATCGAGGGAAGCAAAGCCGAAGGAGCCGAGCGGCACCGAAAATATTCAGCAAGAACACATCGCCGAGGCCATAAGCTATCGTAAATTAGACAAAAAACTATGATGCACTGAAACAATTGTTTTTATAGGTCGCTCCTACTGGATGAACAGGACAGGAGGTTCGATTTTTTCGCTTAACCCGCTGCTAATTTGTGCCGATAAGATAAAAGTAAAATCAAAGTTCAAAAATCAAAAATAAAAATTATGGAGTCCGCCAAAGGCGGACGACTTCCTTAATTTTGCACTTTGACTTTTAATTTCTATTTCAGGAGAGCTAAATATGGGGATTCAAAACTGGTCAGAGGATATTATTCTCGTTGACTTACCCAGTGAACCACAAATGGCCGATGAGCTTAGTGCCGTTACTGAAATTGTCTGCGACAGAGGCGACTGTGATGTGGTAATGGATTTTTCCAGCGTCGATATTGTAACTTCATCGAGTTTGTCGGCGCTGCTGAAGCTGCGCAAACTATTAGCTGATTGCGGCCATCGGCTTGTCTTCTGCAACGTCGCAGCGGCAACAAAAGGCATCTTCAGCATAACCGGTCTTGACGCTATTTTCGAGTTCACCGATGACAAGTTTGTCGCACTGGCGGGGCTTCAGATGGTCCCCGGATAAGTTGGGAAGAAAATCGACTGCGACAAAGCCCTTGACGGACGGTGTGCTTTTGCATAATATATTTCCATCATTGTTGAGCCGGCTACGAAGACCGCAAAGCGAGGTGGTTTTCGTAACCTGCTCGCAATCCCTCATCAAAGGAGCTTTGGTTTGCGTTGTTCCGGTGCGGGAAAAAAGCAGGATACAATTAAATGCATCAGAAAACTCTGCGAAAAATTGAACAAATAATCGGCTATAAATTCTCCGACAGCAAACTCATATCACAGGCGTTCACTCATTCTTCAACGGTCGATGACCGTCTTTTAAGCAATGAACGGCTGGAGTTCTTTGGCGATTCGGTTTTGGGAATGGTCGTATGTCAGATTTTGTTTGAACGGTTCGACGGTTACCTGGAAGGTAACTTAACCAAGTTAAAGAGTATGCTTGTTTCTCGTGTAACCTGTGCTAAAATTACCAGAGAGCTTGGGCTTCACAAGTTTCTAAAACTCGGCAAGGGAATGGCTGGCAGCAGGGCATTGAACGGCTCTCTGGCGGCAGGGCTGCTGGAGGCCGTTATCGCCGCCATTTACATTGACGGCGGCTTCGAGGCGGCTTACAATTTCATCTCAACAATCTTTGTCCCGTTAATCGACCAGGCAGACGCAGAACGCGCTCATGGCAATTTCAAATCATTAGTTCAACAATACGCACAGCAGCAGTTCAATGCCACGCCGGCTTATGAACTGCTTGACGAAAAAGGTCCCGACCACGATAAATGTTTTGAGTCAGCGGTAGTTATCGGCGAACGGCATTTTCAAAGCGCCTGGGGAAGAAACAAGAAGGAAGCGGAACAAAAAGCCGCTTACAACGCCCTTGTCGAATTAGGCGTACTCACTCATTCAGGTAATCAACCAGGCCAGGACACATAAAACCAGGGCTGTTACCGCAATAAAAACGATAATCGAGCCAAACAGTACCGCCACCTCTTTTAGGAAAACGCCTGCTGTAATTGTCGGCAGCTTTGTCGCTTTATAAACAACCGCTATCGCCGCTACCAGCGGCAGCAGCCACAGCAGCGAGTAGGGGCTGGTGCCTATTTGTTGTGGTGCTGTAAAGCTCGCTATTATAAAGGCAGTTTGCGTCGGCATCTTATTCTCCGGTCGTTTCCGCTCTGCGCAGGTGTGCTAAATAAACGGCGTTGATAATACATAAAAGGTTAAGCAGGCCCGCAATGCTTGTGTATATCTGGCCGATTTCATTTGGTCTTCCATAGACAGGGTAAGTCCCTGCGGCGGTCAAATGGCCGATGACGACCACTGCCGGCGAATTCATAATCTGTGCCAGATACCACGGCCATGCCCCGACAGGGTCAATTACGCCGATAGAGCCGACATATAATCCTGTGAGAAAAGTTATGACGATGGTTACGAATATAATGATGGCACGTTTTTTTTCTTCGAGTATGAAATGTCCGGCGCCAGGGACGAGCCAGCCCGACAACGCCACAATCAACAGGGACGGTATGTAATTTTCTTTTGAAATACGCAGCATTACAATGTCTCCCCCTCCTCTGTCGGAGTATTAGTATCCGGCCTTTCTTCGGTCTTTACAATCCGGCTGAAGTTCATACGTTTCAATATATTTTCAGGATTAAAGTGTACCGCAGCCAGGGACTGATATTGAATAAAAGCTTCTTTGTAAGCATATCCGGCTTTGATTTTTTCATATTGACTCTGGTCAAGACGTTTGATTGAAACGTGCTTTAGGCAATAAAAGCTCATCTCCGGCTTGAATTCCATAATCAGCGGCACAGTGTCAAGGGCGTTTTTGTCCGACGGCACAAGTGAATAGAGCTTGTTTATAAAACGGCTTTGTTTTTTGCGCTCGTTGTCCAGCAGATAGGCAGCCGGATTACCGGAGTTCTGAACAGCTAACGTTACTAATGTTTCGCCTGAAATCCTCCGCAGATTCGTGAAACTTTGCAGCTTGAATGTATTTGGTTCGCTCTGTTCCTGGCCGACATTATTTCCGTACAGGAGGTTGAACTTCCTTATTGCCTCATCCCATCCGTCTTTTACCACCTGTTTAACAAAGTCCTCGGCCTTGCTTTTAACGGCATCCATCACGGCAAGTTTCTTCAGGTCTTCGGCCACTTTTTCTTTTACCGAATAAACATTCTTGTCTGTCTGCTCAGCAGTGTCATCCAGCTTGATTGTTTCTCGGCTGTAGCTCTGGTCTATGCTCTGCGGCTCAGCCGCTTTTTCAGCGCGAATTATCCGCACGAGCGCCGTTATTTTTCCGCTCATATCCTCGAACGGACCGATGCTTTCGTACATTTTCGGCTTTTGTATATCGAACTGCCCAAGTTCGCTGGCCTTTAATTCATCTATTGAAAATACAATCTGAGCAAGCCCGATAGGGTTGCGCCCGTATCCTTTAAGGTATAGTGTTCCAAGCTGTTCGTCCCGGATGATGTCAAGCGCACTGAGCAGCCCCGTTTTGCCTGTGTATATATTGATTTTGTATTTTTCACTCAATTGCCCTGCGGCCGCCTTATAACCGCTTGACTTATGCTCAGGCCGTTCGGAATCAGAGTTTGCCGGCTCGGCAAGCGCATCGGCTTCCCGAAGAATCCTGTTCGCTTCGGAAGTTATTTTGTTTCGCAGCAGATCCTTCGATATGTCGGCTGCTACCTCGGCGTAGCTTTTGGTGCGCTCAATCAGCGGTGAATTCGGGTCGTTTGGGTCGGATGCTATTTGCTCGGTGTATTGTTCTCTGTGCTTTCGGTAATACTCCTCGGCCTGCTGATAAGTAGGGGGCGTTACTATTCCGGAAACATCGTCGAGCTTAACCGCAATGTATTCGAGTTGCACCCTGTTGGGCAGTTTATACCCGAAGCCGTAAGGGTTCTGGTCGCTTATTGTACCGGAATAAAATCTCTTATATTTGTTTAGATGTGCGGAAAGTTCATCCGGCGTCGGCTCGGAATGAGTTTTGGCAAACACGGCAGAGTCGAATCTTACAAATTCAACATCGATTGTTTCATTCTCAACGCTGACGTTTTGCATTATCTGGCGTGTAGTAGCATCTTCGTTTGAGCAGGCCATTTTGGCATATTCCAGTACCGCCATCAGCTTGCCGAAAGTTGTCAGGATTTGTTTCTCCGGAATTCCTTTCTGGTTCACTATTGAGCCGATTAGCTGCGGATATGTAGCGCCGTTAAAAATTTGCGGAATTACTTTTCCGAGGAGATTGCCGGAATCCTCGTTGGACAGCCGGAATCCTGCGAGATGGGCTTCGCTTTTAAGCAAGAGCCAGTATATATCACACGACGTCGAGCGCTTGTAAATATCATTGATTTGTTTGCTGCTGATCCTGTACCCGTTTGCTTTTATTATGTGTTTTATATAGCTGATTAGTTCAGGAGAAGTCCCTCGTTCCGAAAATAACAACTCGCCGAGCAGAATTGCCCGCAGGTCAGGGGTACGAAATGACGGAACGCTGATATTTTTCAGCAGAACATCGCAATGGAGCATCCTGAGGACTTCCAGCTCCTGCTGGGCCAGCTTTCGGTCGTAGTTTGTTATCTTCTTATCGTCTGCGAAGTGGGCTATTGTCTTGTGCAGACCCATCCTCCTTCTTTGGCTGAATTGTGAAATATATGAGCCGCCGATGAAGCCGAACAGCGTAATG
>QNBZ01000044.1 GCA_003644295.1 Planctomycetota bacterium | reverse complement strand
TCGATTACATCAACACCTAATTTCGCTAATTGCTGTGCGATTTCGAGCTTTTCAGTAACTGTAAGCGAAGCGCCAGGCGATTGTTCGCCGTCGCGCAGCGTGGTATCGAATATTATTATTTTTTCTGTTGACATTTTTTCTCCAGTTTTCTCCAGTTCTTCACCGTGTTAGGGCTTATTATGCCTTAACACTGGTTAAATTGCTATCAATACCTGCTTTGGTGGATACAAGCTTACGAAAAAAAGGGTGGTTGTGAAAGATTTTTGTTGTGGATGTATTATTGCGCCTTGCGGCGCAACAGCAGCAGCCCGAGGCCGACCTTTGGAATGAAACGAGTTGTACGATTTTCACTCATAAAATCGATTATACAGGAAAAGCTGACTTTTGCAAGTATTTTTTACCGCACAGGGCCGCGACTGCATATCATAGTCGGGCTGGGTAAATTTCATTTGTCCTTATCTTGCTATTATGGTATAATTGCACTATCTTGCTAAAAGCGGACAGCGAACAGAAAAAAGGTAGCTGCAAATGGCTAACAAAACGCAATTAAACAAACTGCTTACCAAAGAAAAGTTTGCAAAAATCGAAAGCATCTTTCGCAAACACTTTCGGCTTGTGCTGGAAACAACGGACATCAACGGCAAGGAAATAAAACAGATGTGCAGCGACAATTGCCATCCGGCGTTCTGCCAAACCGTTCGCAAAAGCAGAACCGGCCTGAGAAGATGCACTAAAGAACGCCGGCAAAGCCTTAAAGTAGCAATAGAGACCGGCCAATCTTATATTACACTTTGCCACGCCGGTATCGTGGTGGTCTGTGTTCCGATTATGGACAGGGATAAGCCGTTGGGCGGAATATTCTTCGGCAAATGCCTATGGGGGTCGGCAACAAAAACACTCATCGAGGATATCGAAAAACGTTTGTACAACCTTCGTATCGATAAGAAAAAGCTGACAGCGGCGATACGCAAGCTGGCGGTAATCCCAGGCCGGAAAATTAACCAAGCGGCGGAGTTTCTGTTCGACCTGCTCTATGAAGTAGCCGGCCTCGACCCGCGTGTTATAAGATGGCGAAGGCAGCAGTCCGAGCAGCAATCGCAAATAGGTGAGCTTATCCAGGAGAAGAAAAAATTAGGCACAGACTGGCGGTATCCTCTGGAAAGCGAACGCGAACTGTTGGGCAAGGTCAAAATAGGCGACAGAACAGGTGCCAAGGAAATACTGAATTCGATTTTAGGCACGATACTGTTTCATAACCCTGGCGAACTCGGGATTCTTAAAGCAAGACTGCTGGAACTGCTGAGTATTCTGAGCCGCTCGGCTGTCGAAGGCGGAGTAGATGTCGATACTATGCTCGAAAGGAATTTGGCCTACGTAAATAAAGTAATGCAGATTAACAATCAGCAGGATTTGTGTGCATGGATTAGCGTGGCGCTGAACGAATTTATCGAGCTGGTTTATTCTTCGCAGGACGCCAGGAAAGTAACTCAAATCAGCCCAGCTATAAACTACATAGACGCCAATTATGATAAGCCGATAACACTTGCCGATATTGCCAAGGCCTCGTGTCTTAGTGTTTCGCGATTAGCTCATATATTCAAAGACCAGATGGGAATTACAATCATAGATTACCTTACAAGCGTTCGGATAGAGAGAGCGAAACAGCTATTGCTGGCAACCGACCAGAACTGCACAGAGGTTTGCTTCGAGGTCGGCTATAATAATCAGAGCTATTTTACACGAACTTTTAAGGAGCTTGTGGGAGTAACGCCGCGTCAGTTCAGGGTGAAAAATCAGCGCAGCGAAAAAATAGCTGCGCCAATGTAAGAAAATTAAAAATTGAAAAATTTCCTCGTGTCTTATGTCAATTGAACAACCGGATAGGTCAGCCATTCTTGCAAAGGCCAGATATGATCGGTCAAGCCTGCGACCATCGCAGGTGTTCTCGAGTGCCATTTGTTATCTTGGTCTTGGACACGAAGCGTTCGCACCGGACAACAAAAATTGTAACTATACATCGTAAAGTAGGTCATAGCATTATGTACGTCCCAGTTCTTTAGAAAAACAGTAACTTTTGCGAACCTTTCGGGCATTGCGGTTACGATAAGTTCCATTGTGTCTTTCTATAAAAGCTGTGTTGAACGTCTTGCTAACAGCCGAATGCGACCATCAGTTCTTTTCTTACGCACAAATGCCCATTTCTCATCAAACTGTACCTAATACCAATTGGAGTTAATTTTTGCGCCCTGTCATTCCCGCGAAAGAGGGAATCCATAGGTTTATATATGTACTGGATGCCTGCTTTCGCAGGCATGACACAATAATTGATTGTCTGTCAAAAAGCGCATTTACTTAGTCCAATTGGTATTATTAACCAACTATGGCTCGTTTATTTAATTTTTCAAAGAGCGATAGTTAAATGGAGAGTTTGGATTGCTACCCTGCGCTTGCAATGACGGAAGGAGCGTTACACGAGTCACGTGATACTACAGATTGTATTCTTTTATTTTTCGGTAGAGCGTTCTTTCGCCAATGCCGAGAATTTTTGCTGCTTTTTCACGGTTGTTTCTTGTTTTGGCCAACGTATCTACAATGGCCTGCTTCTCCAGCTCGTTCAGCGAAACACCAGCTAAACTCCTTGATGCCTGGCTGCCAGCGGTTAGTTGCCGCCGTTGTGCTATCTCAGGCGGAATGTCGGCCACATCGAGCTTGTCCGTCTCGCATATTACAACCATCGTCCTGATACAATTGCGAAGCTGACGAATGTTTCCCGGCCAATCGTAATCGGTGAGAACCGCCATAGCTGCATCTGTTATGCCTGTAACTTCCGAGCCGGTCTCGGCAACGGCTTCGGCAAGAAAGTACTCTACGAAAGCTGGTATGTCTTCTGCCCTGTTACGCAAAGCCGGCAGCGAAATGCTGACCCCTTTGATTCTAAAGTACAAATCCTGTCTGAATTTTTTCTGTTCTATAAGCTCCGTCAGGTCGTGGTTGGTTGCGCTGATGATGCGAACATCCACTACGATTGGCTTGTGCGAACCGACCGGCACAACAATACCGTCCTCGAGAACCCGTAGCAGCTTGGCCTGCATAGTAAGCGGCATATCGCCAATTTCGTCCAGGAACAGTGTTCCTTTATCAGCTATTTCAAACAGTCCCTTCCTGTCGGTTGATGCGCCGGTAAAGGCACCCTTGACGTGGCCGAACAGCTCGCTTTCGAGCAGTGTTTCGGTCAGGCCGGCACAGTTCACCGGCCTGAACGGCTTGTCGGCACGTCGTGAATTGTCGTGAATAGCTCTTGCCAGCAACTCCTTGCCGGTTCCGGATTGACCTTCGATAAGGACGGATATATTGGCCGGCGCCACACGCCGCAGTACCTCGAATATACCTTCCATTGTCGGGTTTTTGCCCCGCACACCTTCAAACCTGAAATCCTCTTTGCCTGCTTTGTCGTTCCGGCGTCCACGCTGAATTGCAGCCGAGCGTTTCCGGCAGGCACGCTCGGTGAGTGTGCGAAGCTGGTCAATATCAATCGGTTTTACGAGGTAGTCATAGGCACCCAGCCTGAGCGCTTCTTTGCAGGTGTCAATTGTTGCATAAGCGGTTATTAAAATAACTTCTGTATTGCTGCTTTGTTTTTTTGCCTGCTTAAGTATATCCAGCCCATCAATATCATCGCCCAGTTTCAAGTCGGTAATCACAACGTCAACTTGCCGGCTGTGGAGGATTTCCAGAGCGTCCTTTCCGCTATAGACGGCAATTGCTTTTATGCCCAATTTCTCAAGCGCTTCGGCAATCCCGTCAGCGTGGGAATGCTCATCGTCAACAACTAAAATTACAGCATCATTACTCATCAACCTGAATAGGTAATTTTATCGTAAATGAAGTCCCTTTGTCCTGTTCGCTGTCAACTTCTATCGTGCCGTTATGCGACTCGACTATCTTTTTAGCGGTCGGCAGCCCCAATCCGCTTCCCTGCGGCCGGGACGAATAATAAGCGTCGAAAATATGAGGCAGTTTGTCCGGTGCGATGCCGCTGCCGGTATCACTAATCTGAATCACTGCATATTCCTTCTGCCGAGCCGTTCTTATCATCAACTCGCCGCTATCACTAATGGCCTGCTGGGCGTTGATAAACAGATTCAAGAACACTTGTTTTAACATATTTGCATCAACTCTGCAAATAAGCGGCTCACTACATAATCCCTGCCGAATAGTTATTGAGTGACTGTGCGCCTGCGGTGAATAAAAATCGACCATATCGCTGATGAGCAGGTTTATATCAACATCCGCCAACTGCAATTCGGTTCCTCCGATATACCGCAGGAAGCTATCGAGAATTTGCTCAAGCCGAGCCGTTTCTTTTTGAATGACCGCTATTTTTCTGAGCGCTCTTGTTGTCGTCTGCCCCTGTTTATCCGTCTCGGCCAACTCCTCGGCTGTTAGTTTCAGGTTAATTTTAATCGTCGAAAGTGGGTTTTTGACTTCGTGGGCAAGTCCGCCGGTCAACTTACCTAATTCTTCAAACTGTCTGATATGACTGTTTTTGCTCTGCTTAACCCTGGACGCCTTCCTGCGCAAAAACAATACGACAGCAGGTATAACAACCAATAAAGCGACAACAAAACCAGCCACAAACTGTCGCATTTGTTCTCGTCTCGCCTTGAATTGCCCCCGGTCAGTATTATTTTTTTTCTGGCACCGGCTCTTCTGCTTTGTCCTTATCCATCTCTGCCAGAGCTGCTCTGCGGGAAAGTTTGAGTCTGCCCTGTTCGTCAATCAAAAGCAACTTTACCGGTATCAAATCGCCTGTTTTACAGATGTCATCGACGTTTTTGACGAAGCCGTCACTTAGTTCACTGATATGACACAATCCTTCGACTCCGGGGATAATTTCAACGAATACCCCAAAGTCTTTCACAGACACCACTTTAGAGTTCCGATATATCCGTCCGACCTGCGGTGGTTGGGTAATCGATTCGATAATTTCTTTAGCTTTGAGGTGTCCATCTCCGCCGAGACAGCTTATATAAATAGTACCGTTTTCTTCAACCTCAATTGTTGTACCTGTTTCTTCCTGAATACTCTTAATCATCTTGCCGCCGGGCCCGATTATTTTACCGATAAACTCAGGATTGATTTCCACACTTATCAGTTTCGGGGCATACTTGCTTAATCCAGGTCTCGGCTTACTTATGGCCTTGGCCATAATTTCTAAAATCTCCAGCCGAGCTGTTTTCGCCCGCTCCATCGCCTCGACCATAATGTTATTGGCAAGCCCCTCTGCCTTGATATCGAGCTGTATCGCCGTGATACCATCAGCAGTGCCGGCAATCTTAAAATCCATCTCTCCGAAATGGTCTTCTTCACCAAGTATGTCGGTGAGCAGTTCATATCGTCCGTTTTCATCACTGACCATCCCGATTGATATGCCGGCGACCAGCTTGCTGATAGGAACACCGGCATCCATTAAAGCCAAAGCCCCACCACAGACCGAAGCCATTGAGCTTGACCCATTCGATTCGGTAATGTCCGAGACGATTCTGACCGTATATGCGAATTTATCTTCCGGCGGTCTTACCTGCTCCAACGCCCGTTCGGCCAGTGCCCCGTGTCCGATTTCCCTTCGACCAGGCCCTCGTATCGGTCGTACATCTCCAACAGAAAACGGCGGGAAGTTGTAATGAAGCGTAAAATTTTGAGTGTACTCATCCAGCAGCCCATCTATAATCTGTGCGTCTCTGATTGTGCCGAGAGTTACGCTTACCAGCGACTGTGTTTCACCGCGTGTGAATAACGCTGAGCCGTGATTTCTCGGCAAAATGCCCACCTCGCACGTAATTGGACGAATGTCATTATATCCTCTGCCATCGGGCCTTTTACCGTCCAACAGTAATTTGTGAACAACCTGGCCCTCTATTTTTTCAAGCATTCGCTTGACCATTACTTTGTCATATTTTTGCCCGGGTTGCTGTTGATTATCATCAGGACAGTATTGAGATTTGACCTGCTCGAACAATTTACTTACAGCAGCATTTCGCTCCTGCTTGCCGGGTATTTGCTTGAGTTCATACAACTTGTCTGCTATCTGTGAGTAAATTTGAGAATAAAGCTGCTCATCAGTTTCTACAAGGATGGTTTCCTTTTCAACTCCAGCCTTCTCACGAAGCTCATCAATCATTTCACAAATCTGCCCGACCGTCTTATGTGCTACCGCAATGGCGTCAGCGATTACCTGTTCACTAAGCTCTTTGGCGCCGACTTCAATCATATTTAACGCCTCTTTTCGTCCGCCAAGCAGCAGATTCAGGTCGCCGTCCGCAATCTGTTTGTGGGTCGGATTAACCACAAATTGACCGTCTATTCTGCATAACCTGCACGAGCCGATTGGGCCTAAAAACGGAATCTTGCTAATGCTAAGCGCAGCACTGGCGCCTATCATTGCCAGAATATCGGGGTCGTTTTCATTGTCGGCGCTCAGGACAGAAGCCACAATCTGGACTTCTTGAAAATAACCATCTGGAAACAACGGCCTAATTGGCCTGTCTATCATCCTTGCCGTCAAAATTTCTTTAGTGCTTGGCCTTCCCTCTCGCTTAATAAAACCGCCCGGAAATTTACCCGCAGCACTATGCTTCTCGCGATATTCGACGCTCAGCGGGAAAAAGTCAATATCCTCAAATCTTGGCGGCGCAGTTACCGCAGCAACAAGAACCATAGTATCGCCATATCGAACTACCACCGCACCGTCTGCCTGCCTGGCAATTCTGCCGGTCTCGATGGATAATACTCTGCCTCCAATTTGTCTTTCCACTCTACGTACGTTAAACATACACATTCCTCATTGATTAGTGTATAATGGGGACCGCACAGGAGAGACCCCAAATCATATATGCTAAATGCTATTTTCTCAAGCCGAGTCGGGATATAATTTCTCGATAACGCTTGTCGTCTTTTTTGCTCACATACTTGAGCAATGCCGACCTCGTCCCGACCATTTTCAGCAGACCACGCCTCGAAGCATGGTCTTTGCGATGAATCTTGAGATGTTCGGTAAGTTCGTTAATCCTTTTCGTCAACAGTGCTATCTGCACTTCGGGCGAGCCGGTATCCCCATCGTGTGTCTCAAAATCGCTGATAATTTTCTCTTTTTCCTGAGTCGTCAACATCTTTTGAACAAATCCTTATCCTTTCCTTTCTCAAATGGCGTGTTCCGTTCAGAATACGCTTCCAGAAACACGAACTATGGAGTTTAACCGATTACTGCCGTGTTTGCAAGTCTTTTTTGGGTATGGTTCAAATAAGTCCGATTTGGGGTAATATTGATTTATGTATGGATTATTTTCTTCCGGATTGTTGTGGGTCAAGGGCTGTAAAGTTGCCGTCACCGGTCAGGAACGTGCATTTGCTGTAGGCATCATACTCGTAGCCTTCAACCAGCGAACCGCTTTTGCTCAATAAGCCAACCGGGCTGTAAATCATATCATGGGCGTAGTAGTAGTCCTGATCTTCACCCGCTCGGTCATTGTACATCACAATAACTTCATCAACATACATTTGGCCATAGACATAGTAAGCCAGTTGAGGAAAAAATCCTGACACCTTATAATTCGCTCTAAGAATTTAAAAGTCTATATAATCCTCTTATTCCCATTTTGAAGGGAATCCTAACTAATATTACGGCTACAATTGCTATAAGAGTAATTAATACGATATATATATCCAGTCCCTCGCCCGATTTTTTCGTAAACCAACCATATAATATTATTTGAACAAGCAAGATCCAAATAAAGTAAATTAAACATGCATAATAGGTCCAATGTGCAAGTGATAATTTCTTTTTAAACAGTGCAAAAAAGTAGAAGGGAAAAATAATCAAAGGAATTATTGTATCTATCAAAAAAAGATTTATCTCTTGTTTTGAAATGTAGTTTATTATTGTTGTGAATAAAGCCGGTATAAAGCAAATTATGGCTACTAATGCGGCAATTTGACCGACTCTTAGTTGTGTTATAGCTTTCACTTGTTTTCTCCCTTATTGTTTTAATTACTCAAACTGACCGATTTTAG
>QNBZ01000043.1 GCA_003644295.1 Planctomycetota bacterium | reverse complement strand
CGCCTGCGTGAATAGTAACGCCCTTAACACCCTGACAGATATTGCGAATGACATGCATCGTACCCATCGGCCCGCCGGCGCCGACTACATCAATTTTATCGTCCTGTCTTATTTCGCCGGTTGACGGTATATATTGCATTGAATCGGCAGGATTTGAGCCGACGGTTCCGACAATCCTGATATTTCCATAATGCACTCTGCCAATTAGGGCCGCTACATTTTTGCCGAATTTCCCGCCGCATAGAACGATATTGAACAATCCGTTGGCACTGACATTAGCGAACAAACTTTCAGCAGTTTTAGGATTTGAACCGAAATAGATGACATCATTAAAAGAGCCGGCTTCTAATTTTGAGATATCGCTAATATTCTCAACCGGAATCCCGATACTGGATAGTTTATTTGTGCTTGATACCAGTGTAATTTTGCCCGGCCTTCCAAATTCGTCAATGAAACTTGCAAAAACCTTTTCATCGAATTCTTCTTCAGCTACCACCAACATCAGGCCATCTGATTTTACTCCCGTTCGTTCCTGCACGGCATAAGCATCTTCAACACACGCCCACGGCTCGACAAGGGCTATCGCCGAGGCCGAGAGTGTATCTGATGCCGGTATCAGCATAGAGTCGCCATCGGGCGAAGTGATTACGCGCTCATCCATCAATACGTACTGCTGAAGCGCCCCTTCAAAATTATATCCGAAAGCAGCGTTTGAATTTGCGGTCGGAAGCCACCTGTAATCAGTTTGAACTAAAAATCGCTCTCCCTGTTTTACATCCTTTACTTTCTTGCCCACTTTGACAATTCTTACAACCGCCTCGTGTCCCGGAACGGTGGGCAAATCGTTCGGCACATAGCTTGGTATTTGTCGCAAAACACTCTCTTCGATGCCCGATATGACAGGGCCTTTGCGTGCGTGAGATGCAAACTGCTTCAGCAGCTTCAAATCCGAAAAACAAAGGCCTACCGCCTCGACTTCGGCCAATATCTGGTAAGGTCCGGGCATATCAATTTTCTTATTGCTGTTTAATGTTAGTTTATTTTGCCCAACCAGTTGTATTGCGCTTTGTGTTTTTGGTATTTCAGAATCCATTGTCTGTATCATAAGTTAATTTATGATTTTCTCAAGTATTTCCTGCGGGCAGGTGTTGTTGTCTAAACCGCAAAGTAATTTTACTTTGCCCGGTTCGAGCATTTTGCCAACCTTTTCAAAAAACTCATTTTTCTCAGCCCTTGTTCGGAAATTTTTCTTCGCCCACCTGCTTGTATAACCTGTATCGCTTGCTTTTTGAAGCGCTGAATGTGCATAAACAATATATGCACCTTTTAAGAAGGTAGGCACAAAGGGCTTGAGCTGCCAACTTTCAAAATCATTAACGAATTTTTGGCCGGGGCTGTTCATTTCCGTCCCGACAATCACGGGCAAATCAAGTCCCTGGGCTAACTCAATGAATTCACAGAGCTTTGTGTATTTAATATCTTCTTTACCATTACCCGGCGTGTAGTTGCGTTCGGGAATGATATTAACGGCCTCGACTCCGGTCTCCATAGCCGTCTCTAAAAGCGTCTCGATATCTTTCTCGCCTTCCGAAGTTCCGTCAAGCCATGCAAGGGTTGGTATCCCGCCTGCCGCAAGTATAAACTCATTCGTCTCAGACATTGTCGGAAACGTTTTAGCATCCGGCTGAACATAACCTATGCCGCCTCGTTTCATTGTTTTTGCCCGTATAAGATTCAAAAGCGAAACACCATCAGGAAACTCTAAAGCATCGCTCTCGGCATTTAGTTTTTCACACCAGAATTTTTTCAGTTCCTTTATGTCCTTAAACACTTGCTGTGCCTTTTTAGCATACCCAACTGTTATATGTCTCTCTGTGGCGTTGCCTGTTGGCGTTAACGGCAATACATCTCGTTCGTAATCAAGTTCTACCGGAGTTAGGTATTTATTGATTTTTTCTATGAGTCCGAGATTCCTGTTCTTAACGATATTCCGCAGATTTATTTTGAAGTTTTCCAGCTCATCCGGCATATTTGCCTTTGGAATACCAGTTCCTATATGATATGCAACACCCGGCTCACCCGGCGAATTAATCACTTTATCAGCAAATTCAGGCACATAAACACGTGTTTCCATCCCGGCGCACGCTTTAAGCCCTAGGAGTGTCGCTGCCTCATAAAACTCTTCCAGCCCGTCGAAAACGTCAAAATCCACCATTCCCGCCGCTGCCAATCCCGTCTTTTTAGCCAGCCACGCTATCTTGCTCGGCGAATAGCCGCATGCGTTAAACGAGAAAAAACTATGGAGATGCATATTAGTATGTCGGCCGGTTCTGGCGAGTTCGACTTTGCCTGATTTGACTAACTTCATAAGCTCTTTTAGGGCTTCTGAACGCGCTGACAAACTGAAGCTGTCAAGCTGTACTTCAAGATGGTTGATTTCCTGAGTCATAAAAGTGTCTCTGTATTAACTTTCGAATATATGCTTTATTTTATTGTATTCATTGTTCCATCGATTGGCGTCTTCAGGAAGATACTCTTTCAATTCAATCGATTTTTCAATAAGTTCCCTGCCGGCCGAGAGTGATTTTATCTCTCCACAGGCAATGGCCTGCATTATAACATTTCCCATTGCCGTTGCTTCAATCGGCCCGGCGGCGACTTTCCTGCCGATTGCATCAGCGGTAAACTGACAGAGCAGTTCATTTTGTATCCCGCCGCCTACTATATGCAGGATATCAATTTGCTTTCCGGTTATTTCCTCAAGCTTCTCAAGCACCCAGCGATAATTAAAAGCAAGACTTTCCAGAATAATTCGAATCATCTGCCCTCTATCATCAACCGCTTTTTGTCCCGTCTTGGTTAAGTATTCGTTAATCATAGCGGGCATATCGCTGGGCGATAAAAATCTGTCGTCGTTGGGAGCTATAAAGCATGCAAAGGGTCGGGCTTTGCGAGCCAACTCTGTTATTTGAGAATAACTTAAATCATCACCATCTTTCTGCCACTTTCTTTTGCATTCCTGAACGAGCCAGAGCCCCATAATATTCTTTAAGAGCCGGATGGTGTTCTCGACACCCCCTTCGTTGGTGAACTGATATTTGAATGTTTCATCATTTATTATTGGCTTGGGTATTTCCACACCCATCAGACTCCATGTTCCGCTGGAAAGATACGCCCAATTTGTTTCGGCATTCGCAGGGACAGCGGCGACTGCACTTGCAGTATCGTGTGAGCCGACAGCGATAACTGGCAGTTGTTCGCAATTTAATTCCTTTGCGATTTCTTTGGTAAGTTTGCCTACAACGGTGCCGGCCTGCACTATATCAGGCATAATCCCAATAGGTAGGGAGAGCTTCTCGAAAACTTCTTTTGCCCACTTGCCTGTTCTCATATCCATAAGTTGCGAGGTACTGGCAAGAGTATATTCGCCGAAAATTTCTCCGCTCAAATAATATGAAACCAAATCGGCTATGAATATCAGCTTATTGGTTTTTTGCAGAATTTTTTGCCGGTTAAAATTAAGAGAAAGTAATTGATAAAGCGTGTTAAACTGCAAAAACTGAATTCCTACAGCATTATATATTGATTTTTTCGGCATCAACTCGAATGCTCTGTCCATCATTCCATTGGTTCGGCTATCTCGGTAATGATAAGGATTTTCAATCAGTTTGTTGTTTTTGTCGATAAGGCCAAAGTCAACTCCCCAGCTATCGACGGCTATTCCGGCAACACAACCATCAGCTTGTTTCACGGCCTTTGCAATTCCTGTCTTAATCTCCTCGAAGATGCGATTAAAATCCCATTTCAGAGAATCATCTTCTATAATCGGCCCGTTACCAAAGCGATGAATTTCTTCAAGAGTAAGCTTACCAGAGGAGATAGAGCCGACCATTACCCTGCCGCTTTCAGCCCCCAAATCGACCGCAATGTATTGTTTTTTATCTGACATAATTACGCTCCTATTCAATCCACTGATAGTAATTATATGGTCAAGCAACATTTTTTCGCTGCTGTTGTTAGTTTACTGCTATTTTCTTTTCTTGCAAGTTGAATCAGGTTCACCTTCTCAAGATTTTTCCATTTTCAAAGCTTGTTTGAACAGTCCGGTTGTTATGAGAGCGAGTGAAAAGCCAGATGCTGGCGTTTTTGGCCTTTCCCGTGCAAAAGTGTTGACAATGTATGTAGGAGGTTGTTATACTGCAGCAACTTAAAATTTCCGGCGGCGGCGTAGCTCAGCTGGTTAGAGCATGGGATTCATAAGCCCAGGGTCGTTGGTTCGAATCCAACCGCCGCTAATAAAGCGTATCTCGTAAAGTGTGATGCCGTATTGCGTTGCCAATGGCAAATCCTTTGGCAAAACGAGATACGAAGTACGAGCGACGAGATACGAATTCTGCCCCCATCGTCTAGTGGCCAGGATACATGGTTCTCATCCATGCGACAGGGGTTCGACTCCCCTTGGGGGTAGTTGTGTTGACGGTTAGCGTGTTTGTCAGGTATTGCTAACGGCAGCCGGTTCAGAATAGGTGTTGTAAAAAGCTCGTGTGGATAACGGCCATTTTTCTTTGTGCTTCTCGTATGCCTCTTTAAGAGCTTCGACAACCTCCGGGTTAAATTGTGTTCCGCAGCAGGCCTCAATCTCATTCAACGCATATTCGCAGGATTGTGCGGGATGATGCCCCCGCTTTGAAGTGATTGCGTCAAAAGCGTTGGCTACCGATAAGATGTGCGCACCGATGGGTATTTCCTTTCCTTTCAACCTATCTGGGTAGCCGGTGCCGTCGAAATTTTCGTGATGATGTTTTATGATTTGCAGTTCCTGGTTAAAAACCCCCATTGGCTCCAAAATCTTGGCAGCGGCGGCCGGATGCAGTCTTATAATCTGTTTTTCCTCTTCGGTTAATGGCGTGGTTTTTTTGAGAATACTTTCCGGAATGGTTATTTTGCCGAGGTCTTGCAACAAGGCGGCTGTGCCGATACGTTCCTTCAACTCGAGCGACAAGCCCATTTCTTCAGCTATTGCGACTGCATAAACCTGTGCATTTTCGGCATGATGTATAATATACGGGTCTTTAATAACCATATTCATAGCTTTGATGAGAGCCGAGACCATTCCCATCGCTTGGGAGCGTAACTGTTCTACCAGCGAAGAAACTTTTGCCTGTAGTTCGTTGAAGTGCCTGTCCTCTATTTTTTCTGTTTGTTCGTTTGGGCCAATTTGGTCCCAGCGAACTACACAATTTCTTCCCCGTCGCTTGGCGGCATAAAGTGCAGCGTCTGCCTTATCAATGATTTTATGGGAATCCAAATTGCCGGAGTCTGTATCAGCCAGGCCGACGCTGGTGGTAATTGATATTTGCCTGTCGTAAACTTTCCACAGGCATTGGTCGATTACTCCGCGCAGTCTTTCGGCTGCCTGTGCAGCTTTTTCAGAAGAAGCTTCAGGCATCAGTACGATGAATTCATCTCCACCGTACCGGGCGGCCACATCAAGAGGATATATGTTTTCCCGGAGGATTTTGCCCATCTGTTTCAGAACGATATCGCCACTGGAATGGCCATAGGCGTCATTTATATTTTTGAAATGGTCGATGTCGAACATCACCACGGACAGCGAATTTCCTTTTATTCTGGCTTGCAGAACCTCGCGTTCGAGGATGTCAAAGAAATGCCTGCGATTAACCAGCCCCGTCAGTTCGTCGGTGTTTGCAAGCGATAAAAGTTTTTGTTGCAATTCGATTATCTGCAGGACGATGCCGATGCGCGTTCTTAGCCCATCCGGCTTAAACGGCTTGACGATATAATCAATCGCTCCCTTTTTTATGGCTTTGACTCCCGTCTCTTCATCTGCCAGGCCGGTCAGCACAATAACCGGTATCTGCGGATAGGCCTGATGGAGTTTATCAACAGTTTCAAGTCCCCGGCTGTCAGGAAGTCCCAAATCAAGTAGCACCAAATCAAAGCTGTGATTTTTGAGACATTCAAGCCCATCAGTAAGGGTGGCGGCTGTATTAAGCACGAACGTTAGCTGTTGTGACGGTTCTTTCAGCGCCCGTTCTACCAGTCGGCGGTCGATTGTATCATCATCAACGATAAGGATGTCTATTAGTTTCCTGTGCATGATAGTTGACTCTCCGAAACTCGCCTGCATATCATAAACCAATACTCTTCAAGCTCATTCATTATTTTCCGAAATCCATCGAGAGTTACGGGCTTTTTTATGTAGCCCGAAGCGTGCAGTTTGTAACTTTCAAGAATATCCTGCTCCGAATCCGAAGTGGTTAGAATCACTACGGGGATAGTATCCAGTTGGTCATCAGCTTTGATGTGCCGCAAAAACTCTTTGCCTCCCATTCCCGGCATATTCAAATCAAGCAAAATCAGGTCGGGCATAGGAGACTTGCTGTCGCCGGCTTTGCTGCGAGAGAGATAATCGAGAGCATCTTCTCCGTTTTGAGCAATGAAAATTTTGTTACTTATCTTCTGGTGCGTCAGTGATGTCTTGATTAGCTTTTGGTCTCCGAGGTCATCCTCCACCAATAGTATTTTTACCGGTTCTAAATTTCCCATTTTTGTTTCCTTTCCAATTGTTACGATACTGCCGCCATTTCGTTTGCCGGCGAGAGTGTGAACCAGAAGGTTGTCCCTTCACCGGGGTTTGATTCGATTCCGATTTGTCCGTTATGCCTGTCCATTATTTTTTTACACACTGCAAGGCCGATTCCTGTTCCACCATATTCCTCTCGTGAATGCAGCCGTCTGAACATTTTGAATATATCCTTGTGGTATTTTTCATCGATTCCAATTCCGTTGTCTTTTACTTTTATTCTGACTTTATCGCCGTCGGTATTTTCCGCACTTATCACGATTTGCGGCTGAACTTCTTTGCGACGATACTTAATTCCGTTTGCGATAAGATTCTGCAGCAGTTGCCTCATCTGAACAGTGTCGGCCTCTACTATCGGAAGCGGCAGCGGGACTTCGATTGTACCGCCGGTTTCTTCCAGCAGCTTGGCAAGCTCCAGTTGCTGCAGTTGTTCTACAACTTCATTCAAGTCAACAGTGCCGAATTGTTTTCCCTTTGTGCCGACCCGCGAGTACGTCAGAAGTCCCTCTATCATCGCAGTCATTCTGCTGGCGCCGTCAATCATAAACTCAAGGTTCTCTTTGTCGTCGCCGTCAAGTTTTTCCCACAGAGAATCTTTCAGCAGCTCGCCGAAAGAATATATTTTCCGCAGCGGTTCGCGCAAATCGTGCGAGGCAATATAAACGAAGTCCTTCAATTCACGGTTGGCATCTTCGAGCTTACTCACCGCCAGTTCCAGGTTACGGTTCGAGGACTCCAGCGCTTTCTCTACCCGCTTGCGCTCGGTGATGTCTCTTACCGTTGCTTGCAGTATATTCTTGCCTTCCAGTTTCATTCTGGTAAGTAAAACAGTGGTGTAGAATTCCGTACCGTCGATTCGCTTGTGCGTCCATTCGAAGAAATTAGAGCCCTCCTTCATCGCTTTTCCTATCATCTCTTTGGCTTTTACAGATGAAAGCTGACCATCAGGCTGATATTCAGGTGATACTTCCCACGGACCTAAAGAGACAAATTCAGCTTCATTTTTGGTACCAAATAGCTTGAATGCGGCGGGATTGCCTGAAGTGAACTTCCAGTCCGGAGGTGCAAGAGTCATAATAGCATCTCTCGAAGATACAAACAATCTTCTGTATTTTTCTTCTGCCTGCTTGCGCTCGGTGATTTCGGAGCGAAGTTTTTTTCGGGAGGCCTTCAGGTTTGAATTAAGAACGGAAGTAACAATAATAATGCCTGCCATCATCACTATTAGTATTGTGATTGCACCAATCCAGTAGGCATATTGTTTGAAAATGTCCGCAGGAGTTATCTTGCCGTAATCTTTGTAAGGGAAAACTCGAAGCTCTTTTAAGCATTCGTGTACCGGCTGGTAGTTCATCGGTACTGTCCAGCCGGCGCAATTAGCGGCCTTTGCTGATGGGCTGTCTTCGGGTAATGACAACAAAGCGGCTGATACCTTTTCAGCTATGTCGTTGGGCGTTTTACTGGTTTTTGCGAACGGCCATTCCGGATAAAGACGAGTACTG
>QNBZ01000042.1 GCA_003644295.1 Planctomycetota bacterium | reverse complement strand
CTTCTGCTTCAACTGTTCGAGTTTATCTTTTGTATATTGTCCAAGCCGAACGGTGTTTTCCAGCAGTTCATCTTCTTCTATTGTTTTTATGACCGCCACCGCTGCTGCGCAGGCCAGGCAATTTCCGCCGAAGGTTGATGCATGTTTGCCGGGAACGAGCGAGGCCGCCACTTCTTCGCTTGCCATCATAGCGCCTATCGCCACTCCGCCGCCGAGCGCCTTTGCCATTGTTATAATGTCCGGCTCAACATCGTAATGCTGATATGCAACCACTTGCCGGTTCTGCCGATGCCGGTCTGCACCTCGTCTAAAATCATTACAGCGCCGTTCTCATCGCAGAGCCGGCGAATCGCCGTCAGATACTCTGCGGTGGCAACGTTTATTCCACCCTCGCCCTGAATCGGCTCGACCATCACCGCTGCAACCTCATCGCTGAATGCCTTTTCCAGCGCCGCAATATCATTAAACGGCACATAAACAAAGCCCGGCAGCAGCGGCAAAAAACCCTCGTGATACTTCGGCTGAGCCGTAGCTGCTACGGTTGCAAAGGTTCGACCGTGAAAGCTGCCTTCTGCGGTGATGAATTTATATTTTTCCTCAGACGTGCACAGCCGAGCCAGTTTCATCGCCGCTTCGTTGGCCTCGGCGCCGCTGTTACAGAAAAAGTTCTTTCCGCCAAACGCCCGCTCACTTAATAGTTTGGCCAATTCGCCCTGCGGCTCCGAGTAAAAAGTATTATCAATATGCAGCAGCTTCTCGGCCTGACTGCGTATTGCCTCAACAACCTTAGGATGACAATGACCTATACCGCTGACAGCCCAGCCGGGAAACATATCAAGTATTTCATTACCGTCGGCGTCATACAGGTAGCAGCCGTCGCCTTTAACGATAACCCGCGGCAGACGACCGTAATTAGCGATAACGTACTTTTCAAACAATTCTATTGTTTCTTGCGTCGTCATAATTCTCAATTCCACATTCTAAATTCTCAATTCTTAACTATCTCCGTCCCAACTCCCTTATCGGTATAAATCTCCAGCAGCAATGAATGTTCGATTCGCCCATCGATAATATGCGCCTTTCTAACTCCTGCGTCCAATGCTGTTATACACGCATCGACCTTTGGCAGCATCGCATCGATTATCACGCTGGAATCTATCATTTCTTTAATCTGTGATTCATTTAAGCTTGATACCCAACTATCAGGGTCGTCTATTTTTGTTCGTATTCCGTGCGTATCGCTTACGACGACGAGCTTTTCAGCGTCAACGGCAGCGGCCACTTTCCCTGCTGCGCTGTCGGCGTTGACGTTCAGCTTTCCGCCGCTTTTGTCTTTCGCAACAGGCGCTATAACCGGTATAGTTCCTGCTGCGCACAGCGTCTTCAACAATTGCCCGTTCACTTCGACAACCTGCCCGACAAATCCGAGGTCGAGCTTTCGTCCGTTATCGCCGGCCAAACGCAACGGCTCGGCTGTTAATACGCAACTGCTCAAAGAGTGCATTCCCATCGGGTCGCAGACCAATTCTTTAAGTGTTTCGCAGATTGGCGTATTGACTTTATGCACGAGAGTATGTTCTGCTATTGCCAGGGTTCGCTGGTCGGTATATCGGCGTCCCTGCACCCAAACCGGCTCGAGTCCGGCTTCGTTCATTGCTTTTGTGATTATTTTTCCACCGCCGTGAACGATGACCGGCTGCATCCCGACGGTAGCCATAAAGGCGACGTCGGTTAGCAGTTTTTTTCGCAGAGCAGCGTCATCAAGGACGCTTCCGCCGAGTTTGACAACCACGATTTTGTTGCGGAATTGGCGGATGTATTCCATCGCTTCGATAAGCGCACCAGCTTTTGCAATAGCTTCTTTCACATCAAACTTCCTGAAAAATAGAGGTTAAACAAAGAAGTAAGTTTATGAACACTGCCCCAATCCGTCAAGTGATATAAACTATGAAACCCTGTGAATAAATCAATGGGTAAATATTGTCCGGCGGCTTACGCCGCTCGGCTCTGTCGCGCTCAAGACACCGTTTTGCTTTTTGATTTCTTTCTGCCGAGGATTTTGTCGGCTTCTTCCCAAGTTTTCGGCGGCCATTTACCTTCGGACTGCAATTGCTTTAGATTATCCAATTGCTTAATACTGATGATGGTTCTGCACTTTGGAAATTTGTTACAGCCGAGGAACGGGCCTTTTTTGCTCTGCCTGATTACCAGTTCGCCGTCTTTGCACTTATAGCATTTTATTCCGGTCGGCTCCGGCGGCGGCTTCGGCGGCAGGATGTTGCCGTCCTTGTCAATATTGAGGATGGTTTTGCAGGCAGGGTAATCCGAGCAGCCCAGAAACGGGCCGAATCGGCCACGCTTATAAACCATCGGCTTTCCGCAGACAGGGCATTTATGCTCACTTACTTTTTCTTCGACCATTTTGCCATCCCTGTCGCAGGGACAGGCAAATTTACAGGCGGGGTATTTTGAACAGCTAAGAAACTTTCCGTTTTTGCCGAATCTATAGACCAGCGGCTCACCACATTTCGGGCATTTATATTCACTGGGGGCAGTTTCGGCCTTGGCGTGTTTCATCTTCTTGGCCGCAGTGTCAAGGTTTTGCTTAAATGGGGTGTAAAACTCCTGCAAAACGCCGAGCCAGTCAAGGTGCTGCTCTTCGATTTTATCGAATTGCTCTTCCATATAGCCGGTGAAGGCAATATCCATTATTTTCGGGAAGTAATCGCACAGCTTGTCGGTAACAACTTCGCCAAGGTCTGTGGCGAAGAACTTTTTGTCTATCTGTTCGACATATCCACGCTCCTGGATGGTGCTTATGATTGGGGCATAGGTGCTTGGCCGACCGATGCCTTCCTTTTCGAGCGCTTTAATCAAAGACGCCTCGGTATATCGAGCCGGCGGTTTGGTAAAATGCTGTTGGGCTTTAATATCCACCGCTGCGAGTTTCTGTTCTGGTTTCATTGCCGGCAGTTGCTGCTGTTCTGATGAAGTAGGCCATACTTTTGTAAAGCCGTCAAAGACCAGCGTTCGACCGCTGGCTCTGTATTGACATTGGCCGACCGACGTTTCAGCGGTGATGTTGAGATTGGTTATATTCCATCTGGCCGGCGTCATCTGGCACGCTACGAAACGGCGCCATATAATGTTGTAGAGTTTGAACTGCTCATCGGTTACCAACGGCTTTATATCCGAAGGCGTAAGGTCAACGTCAGTCGGATGAATAGCTTCGTGGGCCTGCTGGGCGGTTTTCTTCGAAGCGTAGATGTTGGCTTTTTCAGGCAGGTAATCGCCGCCGTAACGCCTCTTGATATGATTGCGGGCATCGTTGATTGCCTCGTTCGAGAGGTGAGTGCTGTCGGTCCTCATATAGGTAATAAGTCCCAGAAATCCCATCGAACCCAGGTCGATACCTTCGTATAATTGCTGCGCTACCGCCATAGTTTTTTTCGCTGAAAAACCCATCCGGTTTGCGGCGGCCTGCTGGAGCGTTGAAGTGATAAAAGGAGCCAAAGGCCGGGACACAGATTGTTTGGTTTGCAAATCTGCAAGCTTAAAGTCGGCATCTTTCAGAGCGTTGTAAATCCGCTCGGCCTGTTCTTTGCTGGACGCATGGAATTTCTCCTCGCCAACTTTGTACAGTTCCGCCTTGAAGGCGTTATGCTCCGTGAGCCATTTACTTTGCTCGGCAATAGTAGGGCCTTTGTCGTCTTTTTGTTTAGGGCTGATGAAATCGAGCCATTGCTGGTGATAGTTGGTCTGCAAATCGGTGGTAAATATAGCGGGGATAAGCCAGTATTCCTGTGGTTTGAAATTGCGGATTTCCCTCTCTTTTTCAACGACCATTTTGACGGTAACTGATTGCACTCTACCAGCTGAAAGACCGCGGGCGACTTTCTTCCACAGCAGCGGGGAAATCTGATAGCCCACTATTCGGTCGAGAATTCGCCTTGCCTGCTGTGCCATAACCTTGTTCATATCGAGCTTTCCCGGCTTGGCGAAGGCGTCATTTATTGCGTTTCGTGTTATCGCATTAAAAATTACACGGTAGGTTTTTTCTTCCGGCACACCGAGGATTTGCGCCAGGTGCCAGGCGATTGCTTCGCCTTCACGGTCGAGGTCGGTGGCCAAATAAAGGCGTTCGCATTTTTTCGCCGCGGCTTTTAACGATGTAACGATGCGTTTTTTACCGGGCATTATATCGTAAGTCGGCTTGAAATCATTTTCTATATCGACATTGATTCCTTTCGACGGCAGGTCGCGGATGTGTCCCATTGAGGCCTTTACCTCGAAGCCGGGGCCGAGATATTTGTTGATTGTTTTCGCTTTAGCCGGCGATTCGACAATCACCAGAGATTTATTTGCCTTTGCCATATTTTGCTTATGTTTTATTTAGCCCCCCAGTTTATCTCGGGGGTTTTATTATCCGAAACAAATTAACGTGAGAGTAGATAACAAGCTTGAAATGCTATTGTCAAGAAAAAACGGGTCTGCATAAATCCGGCCAACCCGTTTTTCTTGCATATAAAACAAAAATCTGCTATGATTCTACCCGCTTTTTGAGCAATTAATCTTTTACTCAATTCAAAAAAGGAGGAGGCGGATTATGTTTAGTAAAGTATTAACTTTAACAGCCGTAATATTATTTTTTTCGACTTGTGAGGTTCAAGCTGAGGTAATCGATTCAAATTGGGTCGGCGGCAAGGAAGGTACGTGGGAGGACGCAAGCAATTGGGACCCTGCCATTGTGCCGGATAACAATGCGACGAATACTTTTAACGTAAAGATTGCTGCTGTAATAACGGATGACAATAGTATAAGAATAGGCCTGACACAGAGCCATACAATAAATCAGTTGGATTGCAATGTTATCGGTGATGACCTCAATCTTGAAAAGTGGACGTCCGACCGGATTGAGCTTATACTCGATGAGCCGAACGGCCTGACAAATTATGGTCTTCTCGAGATTGATAGGATTAAGATTTGCGGCGATGTAAACAATGTTACCGGGGCATGGTGTTATCTGGATGATTTAGAAATCGACGGCAACCTGTACAATCGGGTAAATGCGAAATTGGAGCTTGAAGGGGATATTGAGATTGAGGGGGATGCTGTGGGCGGCCTCAATTTGGAAAATGCAGGTACTATCTGGATGTGGGGACCAGGTGTTCAAATGTATGTAGAAGGTACGCTGCACAATGTGGGTCAAATTAATCTTTGTGCTGCTGATTGTGTGGCCAACAGAATACTCAATGACAGCAACGGTGTTATCCAGGGATGGGGTAACCTTTGCACTGAAGACGAAGGTGAGTTATTGCAAAATGAAGGTGTGATTTATGCCAGCGGCGGCTCACTTGTTATCACCACTGAAAACAATGCTATCTCCAATAATGGAACCTTGGGATGTGAGCCGGGTTGTTTTTTGCATGCGAATCCGGCATTTATTGAACCAGGCCAAGAAGATGTAAGCAATCTGGAGAAAATAGAGGTGAAAGGCAGCGGATGTGTAACATTCTACTGTAATCTATTTAACCAGGCAAACGGAGAAATTGAATTGCTTGGCGGAACCCTCGCTGCAACAACGATTACACAAACAGCCGATGCAAATTTCGTTGGCTTTGGCGGGATTACCGGCGATGTTGTCATTGAGCCAAATGGCATAATCAAGCTTACCGGCCCGACGAATATTGTCGGCGATGTAAATATACCTGCGGGAGCGACTCTGGAAATCAGCGACGGCCAAACCTTGATTACAGGCCATACAACGTGTGACGGCACTATTGACCTCATAGGTGGCTCTGTCATCTTTCAGGGCGGCTGCGATTGCAACGACTGCGAAATTAACCACACTCCGGGCGACTACCGTAACCATTTTGATATAAACTCCGATGGCATTGTCAATCTCAGAGATTTTGCCGACTTTGCGGAAAATTGGCTTTGGGAAGCAAATTGGTTCAGTGAATAGTGCCTTTAATTTTTGTGGTCGGCGCTATTCGTGTAATATGTCTCTAATAAAAATAGCGAGGCCGAAAACGCGTCTCTCTGTATGTAGCTTCTGCTGATTCCAGCCCCTTTCGCAGAGAAGCCGTGTGGTAGGCCAAATCCGGATGTTTTCCTGCGAGCGGCAGCGCTTTTTTATAGCCCCGTATCAGCGCCGCAGAGATATCGGTCAACTCATCCAGCAGCGCATCGCGGTCTGCAAGCATTCGCTCCCATTGGTCAATATCTATCCCAGGATGCAGCGTCCAATATGGGCTATAGCCCCTGTCATAAACCACTCCGCCGAAGCTGGTAATTTGCTCTTCAGCGGCCTCAAGCGTCTTTGCAACGGCGGCGGCCTGGTTCTCAAGATAACTTATGGAAGAAAGAATCTTGTCAAGTTTTTGCCGGGCCTTTTCAAACTTTTTTCTGGCTCTGGAGATACTGCTGTCGCGAACCTGCCCTGCCCCTGCGGCCCCAAGTCCGACAAAAATGTCCGCTTGCGAAGCCACCATCCCATCTGCGATGCCGGTCTGGGCCGCCTCGGCAGCCGTCAACGTAAGCAGCGAACCTTTCTTGCTCCAGTTGCGAATAACGGTTTGCTTTGACTTTCTACCGCTGGGCGTGATAAAGAAACGTTTGTTGTTCTTTACCACCTCCACCACGGCAATATTCGCATTCACCATCGCTTTTACAAGCAGCCCTGGACGATTATTCCGCTCGGCAACGGCGGCACAATAACCCAGCCAGGCCGAGTTAAATTTCTCGCTAATATCCTTGCTATAAACTTTTTCAACTGCTTTACTGCCTGCGGTTGTCCGCATATAAGCTGCTGCTGCGCCGATAGCTGTGCCTTTGCGCATATAAACCTTGTCGCAGGCCAGCGCTACTATTGCTCCCGCTGAAAACGCCCCGCCGAACTTATCGCCGTTGACATAAGCGACCGTATCGCAGTTATCTATCCTGGTGATTGCCGTACATAATCGCTGTGCCAAATCAACTCGGCCGCCCGGCGTGTCAATCTTAATGAGAATAAATAACGGCCCCTGGTTGGCAGCTAAAACAATCGCTTCTTCAAAGGCCTCGGTTTCGCAGAACAGGTCAATCGAATCGTTTATGGAGAAAATAAACACCTTGTTTTTACGACCAAGGTGATTTCGCTGGATTTTATACTCATTGAGATAAATGTATCGCGGCGTTTTACCTTCGATGCGCACTTGCGTTTTATTGCCTTTTTTATTCAGGGTGGCATAGCCGTTGAACGTTTCGCCGGTCAAGCGGTTAGTGAACGTGTCGGCTAAGCAGTTGGAAAAACAAAGAACAACAGCAAGGATAAAGGCGGCATATTTAACCATAAGCTACACCTCGTTCAATATCAGCTTGGCGGCTATTATATCATTTACCAACAAAAAAGTCAAAACCCTGCGTGAAACCACGACAAATTTTATCGGGGTTTTACAGCAGATTCTGCTATAATCAATTCTCGCGGTTAGATTTGGAAAGAAATTATGGCATTACCAATAGTAGCAATAATCGGTCGGCCCAATGTGGGCAAAAGCAGTCTCTTAAACGCACTGGCCGGCGAAATGATAAGTATCGTTGAGCCAACCGCCGGCGTTACAAGAGACCGTATCAGCACAATCATCGAAAAAAACGAGCGGTACTTCGAGCTAATAGATACCGGCGGATACGGAATAATCGACAGCGATGAACTCGGCGAACATATCGAACAGCAAATCCGCAAAGCGATTGAATCAGCCGGTCTTGTATTGTTTATGGTCGATATTCGCGACGGCGTTGTTCCTCTGGATGAGAAAATAGCTCGTCTTCTTCGTAAAGAAAATCTCGAAATAATAGGCGTGGCCAACAAGGCAGACACCGCCCGGATGTTCCCTGCCGCCGGCGAATTCTCCCGGCTTGGTTTCGGCGAGTTCCTCTGTATATCCGCAACGAACAATCTTAATAAATCTGTTTTGCTTGACAAAATTTTTGAGAAACTCGAACATCTCGAGCCGGAAAAGCCCAAAAAGCCGGCTATGAAACTGGCAATAGTCGGCAAGCGAAACGCCGGCAAGAGTACACTTGTCAACGCTATGGCCGGCAGCGAAAGAGTCATCGTCAGCGAGACGCCAGGGACAACCAGAGACGCCGTTGATGTACGTTTTGAAAAGAACGGCAAAACCATAGTAGTCATTGACACGGCGGGAATCAGAAAGAAAAGCAAAATATCCGATAGTATAGAATTCTACAGTTACGTTCGTGCGACCCGTTCAATACG
>QNBZ01000041.1 GCA_003644295.1 Planctomycetota bacterium | reverse complement strand
ATATAGATTGCAATTAAAAAACATAGGGGTGAAATTAAAGGAAAAACGGCTGCAATTAGGAATAAGCCAAATGGCATTAGCCCAACAACTCAATGTGCGTGTGGAAACCATTCAGAACTGGGAGCACAGCCGTTCGATACCTGCTGTGTGCTATCTCCCGAAATTAATCGACTTTCTGGGATACGACCCTTTCGAAAACTGTCGTATGGAAGATAGCGATCAATAACCACGTTCTGGTCCTAACTATGTAGCTATCCGGGATGTACAACCGCATAGTTGCGGTGCCAATCTGCAAAATCGCCTTACGGGCAAAAAGTGGCCGGATTTTTGATCCAAAACTCTATTGATACAAGCTGGCACACTGCTTATAATTCTACTATGGCAGTTCAATCCAATGCCAGAGAGGTATTATGAAAACTAGCAGAGTTAGTAGAGTGATTCAGATCCTGACGGCATTACAATCAGGGCAACCCTACAGGGTTGACGATTTAGCCAAGATGTCAGGGATGAGTAGACGAATGGTTTTTCGGGATTTGAATGAACTACGAAAGGTAGGTATACCCTGTCATTTTGACAAGAAGGCCTGCTGTTATGTAATAGATCCAGAGTTTTTCCTGCCTGCGCTAAGTCTGAACGCCCAAGAGGCGTTAGGTTTGTTTTTACTGGTCTATAAAGCGAGAAATCATATTCATTTTCCATTCAAGGATTCGGCACTGAGAGCAGCACTTAAGATAGAAAATAATCTGCCTAACGAAATAAAGCGGTATTGCAGTGCTGCTCTGCGAAACATCTCCATAAAGGATACCACCCAAGAAATATCGGGTTTACTCAATCATATATTTGCACAACTGCTGGAAGCGATCTTGAAAAAACGAATTGTAAACATTTGCTATTATTCGCCCCCTGAACAGAAAGACGTAGTAACTGATTTGCACCCTTATCATTTGATGTATAATGACCATATATGGTATGTGCTTGGCAAATCGAGACTTCACAAGGAAATCTGCCCTTTTAGGCTTAACCGGATCAAAGCGCTAAACATATTAGATAAATGCTTCATCGAGGACAAGAAATTTAACGTATCTGAGTATCTCGGCCGGGCCTGGTCAATGATACCAGAGGGCAGAATCTATAACATCAAGCTTCGGTTTCTACCAGAAGTTGCCCATAGTGTCGCTGAGGTTCAATGGCACAGCACACAAACGGTTACTTTTAAGGATGATGGTTCTGCAATCATCGAAATCCGCGTTGATGGGCTCAATGAGATAACCTGGTGGATTCTAAGCTACGGCGATCAGGTAGAGGTTCTTGCGCCAAGAGTTCTGCGGCAGAGAGTTATCCAAATAGCTCGAAATATGGTCAAACAAAACGAGCAATTATTGCCTGTTTGATGGAGTTAAAAACCGCTGTCGAAATAGCGTAGCTTATCTGCAGGTATATAAAAGCGCCCATGAAGCAAAACAGACTGCAGGCCTCGCTGATTTTGACTAAATTTCCTTGGCCAGTTGGTTCAGCAGTAGCCCTTGCAATTCGTGTAATTCTAAAAGACATTCTAATTTTTCAGCTGTGCCTGTTTTGGCTTTTGTAGTTTTCTTCGCTTTTTTCACCCATGTTGTCCCTTTTGCTCTTTTTCTTGTAGATTTTGCCATTTCTTAACAATCTCCTTCAAAATTCATATTTGCGTCTAAGTCCCACGCTTTCATAATTTATTTTTTTTGAACACTAATTCAGTTACATAGCATTACAAGCAAAATTTTTGTGAAAACGCGATAATTGGACAAACCTATCTCCTGTATGATCAATACACAAATGCGGTGCGAGGGCGAATTCACCCTCGCTGTGGGTATAAGTGCTTCCATCAGCAACCGTTACGAAAACAAGAAGAGGGCATCAAGTTGAGATTCTATTGAATGAAAAATATATGAAATTACAGGGGGGTGGACTTGGAATACCTTCATAGGCCTGGCTGAACGCAAACATAGCCCCCATAAAATGGGTAGACCAAGCCTCGATGATGTTGGAATTATTAAGCACCTTTTGTATAATCTATAACGATGGCGAAGTAATCCTAATGGATAGCGATTGCTAATTAACCTTTATTTGATCTTTCTTGCGATTCTTGAAGATCGCGTCGGAGTAAGGGCTTAGTGGCATTGCTGAGCGCAAATACTAATAACCATAAAGGCGGTGTAGATATTGCTGCTAAAGTTTTTGGGGAATATGGGGATTTTATTCACGCGGTTATTCGTTGTAAGGTTAGGAATGAAGCCCAGGCAGACGATTTATTTCAGGATTTTTTCCTTTCTCTCGTTTCCAGGCCTCCACCCGCAGAGATCCAAAACCTCAAAGGCTACCTTTATAGAGCGATAACCAATGATATTATTGATGCTATTCGCCGGACAGAGAAGTACCAAAGTCGAATCCACAGATATGCTGAGCGTAGTAGGCATCCTGTAGCTAAACATAACCCGGAAAACGATTTGATTGCGGTAGAGGAAATGAATAAAATATTCAAACTTATTGAAAGGCGGTTACGGTACAGCGAAGCTAAGGCCATAATTTTGCGGTACAGGAATCACTATGAGATCGAAGAGGTAGCAGGAAAAATGCATGTGAGCAGTATAACCATTAGAGGTTATATCTCGGACGGGCTAAAGAAAATTCGCAAATTTTTAAGAGTAATATAAGGTAGTTACAATGATCGCTCCCAGTTCTGATTCATTATGCAAACAGGCCGAGCTATACTATTATGACTTTCTTTTTAACGAAAGCTATGAGCCTATTCCAGAGTTTATTATTAACCACATTAACAAGTGCCAACACTGCCAGCAGCAGTTAAATCAACTCAAAGGTGTGTTGTCACAAGCTGAAAGCCAGGTTGAACCAGAGAAGATGCAAGTTAGCTCCGCTATTACTGAAATGCTTAAACTTCACTTTGCCTATATCGGCAAGCCTGTTGCTTGCGAGACCGTAAGACCTTTTCTGCCAAGCTTATTAGAACCGGCTTTAGAGGTTAGAATACCAACACCGATAACGGCACATCTGGACAATTGCCGACGGTGTTCTGAAGATTTAGAGACAATCCAGAGGCTAAATCTTAGCCGTAAACAGTTACGCCGGTTAAGCCAGCTCTTCGCAGATAAACCAGGTGAGGATAATGTTAGCTGCTCACAGGCCCAAGCTGCTATCTTAGCGGTTGTGTCAATGGCTTTTCGCGAAACCAACAAAGAAGTATTGAAGCATCTGTGCACCTGTCCCAATTGCCGGCGAGTACTATATCAATATCGTGATAATTTTCGTGCAGAACTGCTAAATGCCGGAAGAACTCAAGAAGGATTCCTATGTGAACAGCTCTCATCGGCTGATATTTTTGATTATGTGATGCCGTACGGCCTCGATCCTGCCAATGACCAGTATGCCAAATTTCGGCAGTATCTTACCTCCCATATGCGCACCTGCCCAAGGTGTTTGGCTAAAATGCAACACTTGCACGATACTGTGTTTGGAATTGCTGAACGGCCTGAATCTGAAGTTATTACAGTATACCACATAGATGAATCTGCTAAGGCGGAAGCTATAAGCGAATCTAATGGCCTTTATGCCGGCTTTCCGATAAGGATAGAAATAGCAAGTCGTAAAGATGAGGTAAAGGCTGAGCAACCGGTTCCAGCCATTGATTTTGCCGCCGGCCTGAAACGGAAAATCTCAGCAAAGAAACTAAAACCTTTGCTCAAGCCTGCCATTGCAGCGGCGGCAGTTATATTGATAGGGTTTGCACTATTTCTAAGCATGCCGACTGCCAAAGCAGTCACTCTGCAAAGAATCTACGAGGCTATCGAAAAAGTTAAAAATGTCCATATCTCAAAGTTTGTTCCCGATCAAACAGAACCTGCACAGGAGGAATGGGTATCACGGGCGTTAAATATTTATATGACTAAAACTGGGGAACAATGGGTTTTGTGGGATCTTGCCAATGGGCTGAGAAAGAGTAAGCAGGTAGATAGTACAGTAACCGAGGCAACCCAGTTAAGTGCAGATAGCATCGCTGGTATCGAAAGAAAAATGAGCAGTTCTTTGGGCCTGATACCGTTTTACGATATATCTGATATACCCGCTGATGCTGAATGGGGTCATGTGGACAAAGCCCGTCTGGAAGTAGATGAAAGTATTGAAGCATATGATTTGATATGGATTGGTAGAAAGCACATTAACTTAGTGATATTCAATAAGTGGCGAATTTTTGTGGATTCCGAAACAAAGCTCCCTCAAAGAACCGAGTTTTATCAAAAAGTATCTGATGACATTGAGTATACTTTGTATTCAGCGAAAGTAGTTGAATATTTAAGCGAAAGTGAAATGCAGGAAGTTATTAAAGAGGCGTCTTTTTAAGACTATAACATTTCATTTCGGCACCCAAAGCGGGCTTTTATTTTTGTAATCATCGCCTATCTTCTCGACAAACAAATCGTCGGCTTTTGTACGACTGACATGACCATCTGCAAATCCGACATTGACGGTTTTGTTTGGATGTCGGCCATATATAGCGTCTTGTTCTTGGCCAGGCCATAAATCTCTTTCTTTGTTAATCCAAAGGCCGGGTATATAAGCGGTATCTTCAATTATGGTGTTACCAAGGGAAGCAGGTGGTTCATCCGCTGCATGCCACCAGGTTATTATAGCGTAGCCGCTGTCAACAATAAGCAGAGTCTCGCCTGGTCTTGGTATGTTGCAGGTACTTAAAGGTGTTCCAACGAATTCTTCTCTGTGGCTTTGCCTATCATCAAAACTCTTACATATAGAGCGGTTAATGCCATAATTGCCGCAGAGGATATTATTTTTGAGCTTGGGATTCGTTAACCATTTGGAAGGACACCGAACCACTGTTCTCTTACTGTCGGATTTTTTATAGAATCCTTCTATGAAGTTAAACCACCACCATCCTCTTCTATCGTATTGGCCGTATCCGGGATAGCTGCCTGGAGGTGGCCCTTTGAGAGGCTTATCAAAGCCGTAAGGCAGGGTCTGGTTTTGAGTCTCGTACATAAACAAACCAAATGTCAACTGTTTGATGTTCGAGCTGCAAAGGATAGCTTTGGCCTGTTGCCTCGAACTTCGCAACGATGGCAATAATATAGCTATAAGAAGGGCAATTGTAGCAATCGATACGAGCAATTCGGTGAGCGTAAAACAGTAGCGTCTCATACTCGATTATTCTACGGTTGTTTTCTTGACAAATCAACATAGAGCACCATATTAAAAGAGGCAGTTAGGAGTTTTTCTCCTACCTGCCTCCTCGCAGATTACCTCGACGAGGTAGCTAAGCACACGCCCTCATATAATAGCAGGTCCATTCACCTGTTACATCACAAGCGAGAGGGTCATAAGGGTCTACTATACAGGGGCTCTCTGCGTATCTAATCATTCTGGAGCTTCTACAACTTCCGCTTTCAGCGGCTTCGCAGCCATATCTTGTGTAGTACTCCTGGTAGTAACCCTCACAGCCCCCACCAATATAAGTGCAAAATATTACGCCATATTCCTGCAAAAGTCGAGTGCATGAATAACCGGCCGCACCAATTATTGTTTGAAGTTCGTCATTGTTAATTTCAGTAAATTCGCCCATGATGGGGCTATTGGAGACCAAAAGGGCTGTGCCGTCGGTCCAATCCATTCCAAAGAAGCTAATATCGGTGCGGTAGTAAAATTTATTGCTGGCCAAATCTATGGTCCACACATACTTATCATCAATACCTTTAAGAACAGCGAAATGCTTCTTACCAGGGATGTGTAAAATCACTTCACAGCTGTTTAGGTTCCTTAGAGTTTCGATGTCGGTCTTAACGGCACGGCAGTAAAGGCCAAGGCCTTGCGCAAATTGTTTCATTGCATAGAGACTTGTTTCCTGGTTCGGCTCGGTTACCAGTTGAGCAAGCTGTTCGTCCGTAACATCTTTATCTAACTGCGAAGCGGTATATTTTAACGCTACCGTTGCACAATTTTGGGGTTGAGTTCCTTCAGCCGCTGCATACGCCAATCTCTCAGCTAAGAGCAGGTCTGTATCAACTCCCTGCGAGTAGCGATACATTTCCGGCTTGCTGCCAAAGGCAAAGTGTTCTATCAACGCATCAGCTTCATAGCCGACATTAAACTCGCAGCTTTCAGGAACATTGGCATCTATACTGGTAATATCCCATAAATCACGGGCCAATAGTTTATTTGACCCCGTTTCGTAATGTTCCAATAGAATGGTAGTAGGAACCCAATTGCTAGATATTAGCTGGTAATTGGAGTATTGCTTGGTAATAACCGAATTGCCATTTCTGTTTATTGAACAGGATAGTACCGCATAGTCTCTTGCAGGGTCCATTACAAAAAGCATTTCCGAGCCATCCGAATTGTTAAGCGTCAAATGTATCTGCGTTTGACCATTGACATATTTCTCGACAGCGGAAGATTCGGCAGCGGAAAGGTTCTCGTATGTGTAATGACCATATCCCCAGGGAATTATCCCTGCCGTTAATGGACCGTTGACAACGTGTGGGGTACTGCCTGTCGTATCAACGATTGCGTGATTGCCAGGCAGAAAGTAAGTCGTATACTTTTCGCCGTCCCAGGCGAATATACGTCTGGCGTTCCAGTTCAGGTCAAACTGCCTGGTCATAAAATTGCCCGCCAGGTCCTTGCCTGGCTTTACTGAATCTGTGCGTGAGTCCACATTGATTTCCCAGTAAAATCTATCTCCGTCAAATCTTACAATTACGGACGAACTCATCATGTATTCGTTGGACAACTTGTGACGGACGTTAAATGGTACAGCATCGAGCCTCATCTTTTGCAGATTTTTGGTTAGTTCCCGTTTGTTTGGGTTGCTTTGATATTCGGCAATCTTTTCTTTGATTCGACTGTTGATCTCACTGAGGTCTGTTGTTTTCGGTGCTCTGTATTCTTCGTGCGTTGCTTGGATTGTACCTGCGGGTATCCAGGTCTTTCTTGGCTGGCTCGTTAGCTGTTCAAAGATTTGTAAAACCTCCGTTCTCTCCAACGGTCTATCCGCAAAGGCAACATAACTGACAGACAATAAAAAAATGCCTGCTGATGCTAAATGTTTCGTTTTCATGATTTTTTTCCTTTCTTCAATTTAGTTTCGGAAGAACGTAATTTCATCGCCAAAAATTGCTATCAACCAGAAACGTTGAGTACCCTTTCTATACCATACAGCGATTCCAAATTAGAAAATGTAGGCTCTTTTTTGGTAACTTTTTCAAAATAAGGAAAACCTTAGAAGGAGGTTGGTGAAGAGATACTTAGATTGAAAAACAAGCTGTGCACTGTCGGGTAAAGTGCTACCTCCAGCAGGTATACGTGCTTCATCGCATAATACGAAATGCAATTCGCAGAGTATTAACTATCAGCAATGGCATACGAGGCAGCTTTTACTATTCAGTCCCCATCGGTTCTCGCAAGCCAATATTTGCAGAATAGCATTAAATCATTGACATCGACGCTGCCATCAACGTCAAGGTCTGTCCCTTCACACCAATTTGGGTCGTTACAGTCCGTTTCCTGCCAGTAGGATGCAAGAATTGCATAGTCACGAAAGTCAACTTTGGTATCGTTATTGAAATCGCGTGTGCGGACGTGAGAAAACATGAGATAATAGATGGGGTCATACATACTCACATTGTGGTCATAGAACCCCACATTGCAATCACCTATGCCTGTAGCATTATAATCAATAATGAACCAGTCTCCCGTCTCTATGCCGGTAGAGCCTGTATACAAATCAAATCCGTCAATACCTGGCTCTTCCCAGTCCCAAACAACAGCCTCGTTACCTGCGGCATCGAAGTGAGACCCTTCATAATCAAACATGCTTTCATTGTAGTCTCTGGCTGACAGAACTCCATAATCCCAATATTCTTCTTCAATGGCCAAACTCCCACTCCAGGGCTCAGCAATATTCGAATCGACAATAATAGTGAGCTTCATCCCAACCATAATGTCTGGATATATATGGGGGAAGTTGGGATCAGTTGGTGGAAAAGGTGTGTTGCTATCAGCTAGGCATACTCTTGTCGAAACCTCTCCTATAGCCATCGAAACTACGCCAAGAATTAGTACTAATACCAAAAGTATCAATTTCCCCATAATTTATCATCCTCGCGAGAAAAAATATTATTACTCAAACTGACCGATTTTATGCCGCGAGGAGTTTTTCCAGGCGGCGAATAACAGGTTTTTCATGACTATATTTGATAACATCCTGAACGTTCTCCTGCCAGGCTATCCGACGCATTCTGT
>QNBZ01000040.1 GCA_003644295.1 Planctomycetota bacterium | reverse complement strand
TGCTCAAAGATTTTTCCGATCTACGCAAAGTTTTGAGCCTCAAAAAGGTACCACATTATTCCACACTTTGTTATGCCGAAAAACGGCTTCTAAAAAAAGGGCTTTTGAAAGCTTCTTAAATACCATTTTCGAGCAAGCAAACGATATCGGTCTACTTGACGAACATCCACAAGCAGCTGTTGACGCCACTGGCCTTGAAAGTCGTCATACCTCTCGCTATTATGTCCGCAGGAAAGGCTATAAACGCTTTTTACGCTATCATTGGCCCAAAGTAACTGCTGTTTGCGATACTAAGACACATCTGTTTGCAGCCTGCATAGTTACTCGTGGTCCCAGCAATGATTCACCGCAATTTACACCTGCGATGATTCAGGCAAGTCGCTTCGTTCAGTTTGACCAACTGTTAGCTGATGCAGCCTATGATGGAGAACATAACCACCAGCTTTGCCGCGAAGAACTTGGTATAGCCCAAACGATGATCCCATTAAACAAACGTCGTAGTCGCAAATGGCCTAAAAGCAAATATCGCCGACAAATGAAGAAACAATTTGACAAAGAGCTTTACAATCAACGCTGGCAGATTGAAAGTGTTTTTTCTCGTAATAAACGTTTATTGGGATCTGCTTTGAGAGCCAGAACCGAGCAGTCACGGCAGCGTGAATGCTTTTTAAGAATACTAACGCACAACCTGATGATAATCAGGCGTGCTGCTTAAGGTTTTCAACAGAGCAATAAAAGGTCATAAACGGCCTAGCCCTCACCTGCTTGCGCACCGCGTGCAGGCAAGTCGGGCGAGAACTTCTGAATAGTGGTAAAGACAATCCCTCCGCCTGCCGTCTTTAACAGCGTCTTTAAATCCGGAATACTCTTTGCCTGAATCGGTTCCTGCCTCAAAAGCTGACGGCAACCAGCGAAAGTATCGAACAACTGGCCGTCAAGGTCATTTCTGTCTGTAACAACGACAACCGTTGGGTTATTAAGCTCCAAAACAATCTTGCCCGTGTAAAAGACCATTGATAGGCTTTTTCCCGAACCCTGCGTATGCCAGATGATACCTGCCTTTCTGCTTCCGTTTTGCGAAGCTGCTGTAATTGTTGATTCGACCGCTTTATTAACCGCAAAATACTGATGATAAGCAGCAAGCTTTTTGATAGTTTCAACCGAGCTTAATCCCGTCTTAGAATCTTGCTTCTTTGTTTTTTCAAAGATGATGAATTGCTTTATTAAATCAAGAAGGACGTCTTTTTTGAGCATCCCTTTAACCAGTGTTTCAATCTGCGGGACAGTTGCTCTGTCTTCCCGGACGCCGTCAATAGATTTCCAGGCAGCGAATCTGCCAAAATCAGAAGAGATAGTCCCGGTCTTTGCGTCTAAACCGTCCGAGGCCACCAGAAAACCATTGTAGTAGAAAAGAGACGGTATTGCGTTTTTATAGTTCTGTAATTGAGTAAATGCCTTTGCGACCGTTGCGTTTTCATCGGCTGAGTTTTTAAGCTCGATTACAACCAAAGGCAGGCCGTTAACGAATAAAACCACATCCGGGCGTTTATTGATATTGTTCTCTATCACCGTGAACTGATTACTGGCTAAAAATTCATTGTTTAAGATATCCTGCCAGTCAATTAGCCAGACCTTATCGCCTCTTATACTGCCATTGACCATGAATTCGACCTCGATTCCTTCGGTGAGCATTCTGTGAAGCGCTTCGTTGTTATCGATTAGGTTCTGGCTGGGCAGATTAAGCACCTGACGCAATGCCTGCTCTTTCGCCTCATCGGGGATTGAAGGATTAAGCATATCAATAGCGTTCTTGAGCCGTTCTTTGAGAACAACTTCGCCTAAATTTGAGCGTTCCGCCTCCTGCTGTTCGGGTGAAAGATAATCAAACCCCTGATTTTGCAGGAGCTCGATGACTAACTGCTCTATGTCTGATTCAAATATGGGGGGCATAAGCTTTACGATTATTCCATTTCTTCTAATTCTGCAAGGTCAAGTTTGCGAATGACCGGCGATAATACTTTATAAAAAGTTTCCACTGTATTTTTTATCCATTCATGCTGTCTTGGCCAATCTTTCTGATTCTTTGGGTTAGCTTTAAGTGGTAAAGCCACAATCTGATTTTCCTTCGCATCAGGCAAAAACCGCCAAGTCAACTTCATGTTCATTTGCTGTTCAATTTGACTTTTGTATTTTTTTTCGAGCAGATTATAATACTCCTTTCTGTCGTCCCCGAATATTACTAAATGAGCACCAATTTCTTCCTCTCGTGTATTCATACGAGCACAAATATAAAAATAAGAACGCCCTATAGCAAAATTCGCCCAATGTTGTGGCTGTGGCTTTTGGCATTTTACGAAACTTTTAGATCGTTCCATGTATTCTTTGAAAGCAGTCCAATAATCCAGTTGGAGTTTCTTTGTATCTGTTAGTTCGGTTTTTGCTGCCGAATCTCTTATGGTACGACTCCAATTGTTGGGCTTTGAAATAATATTAAACTTTGGGGCAATATCAGAATCGCCAATTTTCCATAACTCAATCTCAAGGCCAAAGAAATTGACATCTTCATTTGTTTTTTCATTCAGCCAATCTAAGGCTGTTCGGTGTTCTTCTGTAAATTTTTCAGCAATCCATACAATAGTTACAGCCTCAAGTCCTGCTGCATAAGTTAGCAACTGACCTAAATGAGGATGATCAGTTTGTTCAAGCTGGTTTTCAATCAAGACCCAGTTGCCATTCAGGGTGTCTTTGCAAAGAATATCTGCTCTAAATGGGCCAACATTTTGTTCCTGAGCTTCCACTTCCAACTCGATTCCGATGGTGTCACCCAACAAGGTAATGTTGTCTTCTGAAGCAAGCCAAGGTGTAAAATGACCAGACTCATTAGGCCAAACATCCCGTAATTCTACCTTTTTAAGTTTTCCAAGTTTTCTCATGATTCTATCCCGCTTTTAAAAATCTTTAACTCTTATTTCCCCCTTCATCAGTTTCGGCAAAAGGGTATCCCGCAACTTCGAGAGGGTTTGGATTTGTGAATTGTTAGAAATAATATGTTCAAACACCGGACTAATCTTACTATCTGCAAAAGTCATAAAATCGCTATCGGGAATGGCAGCCAAAGATTCAGATAGATGGTGTCTTTGAATATGCCCCATTGTTGTTGCTTTAGTTTGTGCAATAGACCGGAAAAACGGTAAATGCTCTAATATCCAAAAGTAATAAAACCATTTGGGATATTTTTTTGATGTAACCTTAAAAAGATGCTGATTCAATGCGCCTTTTCCGTAACACCATAAAACAACATCAAGACTGCCAGACCACGAGAAAAGAACATCGCCGTTATCAACAATATATTCGGGAGCAATTTTCTTGCTTGCTTTGTCAGTTTGTCCAGTTATACCTGATTTAAGTTCCCGAATTTTAATTACAGGTAAAACGTCCACTTCATTTTCTGGTGGATATTTCTGCATCGCCAGTCCGTTAAGGAAATCCGCTATTTCATCCAAGCCTTTTTGTCTCCAACCTTCGGGTAGGCCGGTTTTAGGGTTCACTTTTAACTTTTCACCCTTCACTGTGAAATTAACAAACCATTCTTTGAAGATTGTCTGTGCGATTGATTCGAGGGTCTTATTCTGCCGCCGAAGTAATTCTATCTTGTCGTCAAAGCTTGAAAGAACAGCGGCAATGGCCTTCTGCTCGGACTCCGTTGCTGGAATCGTAATTCTCAAAGAATATGCTGTTTCTCTGTTAAGCCCCGGAACAGCCGAATCGAAATTTAACTTGTCCAATCCCAAAGTTTGCAACAGGTAATAGAAAAATCGGAAGTCACATTTGATGTCTTGTTTAGTTAAATAATAAACCGTATCGATTGGATAAAATGGCTTATTGGAATAATGAATCGAGCCGACAGTTCCTTTTCTTCCGATGATATAACCTGGCTCATCAATTAGAGCCTCGCTATGAAATCCCGTTATCCCACTTGATCCATAAACAGGTACACCGCCAGCTTTTCTGTTTTCTGTTGGTAGTCCTTTTCCATAATTAAAAACCGCCACTTCTCCCAGCGATGTTTCTTTCCAGCCGTTATTCACTTTTACTTTTTCGCTTTTCATTTGTTTTTTTATGCGTTGGTTGGTCCCAGTTGGTTGCCACTTATTTCTTAGCTCCGAACTTTTTATGCGCTCTGTATAAGTAACCCAAAGGATGGCCTTTGATAATATTTCTATCCTCCCAAAGCGACCGGACGAGTGATATTGTCAAACTGATTAAGCCCCCTCCAACTCCTGCTAATAAATTCTCCCATTGTGAAGCAATAGCACCCATTAAAGTTGCCTGTGTTATATCAAGTGCCGAAAAACCAAATGCAATATCCCTTTCGGACAGTTTGGCTTCTATCTCTTGTCTTGATGGTAAGACTTCGTCTTTTATGATTTCTTGAAATTTTTGTTGTCTCTTTGCAGTGTTCAATCCTGTCCCGATCTGCCTTGACAACTTACGAATTGCGCGACGAAAGCTAAGTAACTCTTTCCGGTGGTTATCACGGAAATGCAAAATATTTATTAACGGGACTTTTCGATTTATTCGGACTGTCTGTAAAGAAAGTTTGGCCAATTCCGCTTGTGTTTCTTCCTCATAATTGATGAATCTATCAATAAGAATATCCTGAAAAGCGGGAAGATTCGTTAAGGGTGTAGTCTTGTCCTTTTGAGCAATCACAGAAGCAAGGCGGCTCATATAAGCATTTCCCAAAGGTTCAGGAAAAATCACGTAATCATCTATATCAGGACTTAGTGGAATATCGTTTTTAATGGCCTGCCATACCTTAAAGAGGGAATCAGGGGCCCATTTCTCAAAATGTATTCTGCTGAATCGTTTGCGCTTTACCTTACGAATGCCTGTAATGACGTTTTGCTTGATGTTATCTTGTTCTATATCTGCACAGAATTCGTCGCCAGTCTTTTTGACCGACTCATCCTCTGGATTGACCTTTCTTGGCTTTAGAAAACCTGAATCGGTTGCTTCTCTTGAAATCGGCGATTCATAGGGGCATAGAACAGACTCTGGCACAATTGTCTGCAATTCATCCCAATATAAAGCCGCTGTTTTTATTAGGCCCCCATCGTCTATATCAATGTAGGGATAATACAAAGCAATCTCTTTTTTAGATCCCATATCCCAGCCCCTCCAGATTCTTTTTTATTGTCTTATTTAGTTTTCCTTCTTCTTCAATCTGTTTAGCCAGTTCAGCGGTTAATTTTTTCATTTTTTCTTCGAACGGTATCCCATCGTCCGCTTCTTCTTTTATTCCAACGTATCGCCCCGGCGTTAAGACGAAATTGTGTTTTTTAATTTCTTCAAGTTTCGCCGATTTACAGAAGCCTTTGATGTCCTCGTATTTGCCGCCTTTTATTCTCCAGTTGTGATAAGTATCAGCGATTTTCTTGATATCGTCATCGGAAAATTCTCGATGCGTGCGGTCCCTCATATAGCCGATTTCTGATGCGTCGATAAAAAGGATTTCCCCGCTTCGCTTTCTCTCGTGGTTACCGATTCGCTTACGCGAAATAAACCAGATACAGGCGGGTATTCCGGTATTATAGAAAAGCTGCTTTGGCAAACCTACGATGCAATCGACGAGGTCATTTTCTACTAACTGCTTTCTTATTTCACCTTCGTTATTGGTCTGGGATGATAGTGAGCCATTGGCAAGGACGCAGGCCATAATTCCTTTAGGCGACAAATGATAAATCATATGCGAAAGCCAGGCATAATTGGCGTTTGAAGCGGGAGGGACTCCGTATTTCCAGCGCGCATCTTTTGTTAGAAGCTGGCCCGACCAATCGCTATCGTTAAAGGGGGGATTAGCAAGGATAAAATCGGCTTTCAAGTCCTTATGGACATCGTTAAGAAACGAACCTTCATTGTTCCATTTTACCTGAGAGCCATCTATCTGGCGGATAGCAAGATTCATCCGGCAGAGACGGTATGTCGTCTGGTTTGATTCCTGACCGTAGATGGAGATATCGTTTATTCTGCCTTGATGGGATTTGACAAACCTTTCGCTCATTACAAACATCCCACCTGAGCCACAGCAGGGGTCAAAGACACGACCTTTATATGGCTCTATCATTTCGACCATAAGACGAACTATTGATTTGGGAGTGTAGAACTGGCCGCCTTTTTTGCCTTCAGCATTGGCAAATTGGCCTAAGAAGTATTCATAGACCTTGCCTAAGAGGTCTTTGGCTTTAGCGGCTTCATCGCCAAGTGCGATATTACCTATAAGGTCGATAAGACCTCCCAGAGCGGCCTTGTCGAGGTTTGGCCGAGCATACACTTTGGGCAAAATGCCTTTGATGGAGGGGTTTTCCTTTTCAATTGCAACCATAGCATTATCGATATCTTTCCCTATGCTCGGCAACTTCGCTCGGCTGTGAAGATACGACCAGCGTGCAACAGGTGGGACGAAAAAGACGTTTTCCGCTCTGTATTCGTCTGCGTCTTCAGGGTCTGCGCCTTTGTATTCGCCTTTGCCTTCGATGAGCTTGTTATAGAGCGCCTCAAACGAATCGGAAATATATTTGAGGAATATCAGGCCAAGAACAATATGCTTATATTCGGCAGCGTCCATATTCTTTCGCAATTTATCCGCCGCCAACCAAAGTGTCCGCTCAAAACTAAACCCGTTTGAATTTTTCTTCTTGGAATCAGATCTTTTGCCCATAGACGTTACTCTTGCTTTCTTCGCCATAAGTAATTGCGATTAATTTATAATTTCACAAATAGGTTTAGTTTTGGTCTGTTTGTAATAAATGTTAGGTATGTATCCGCCATATCTTAAACGTTATCCTCTTAATGGGACATTAACAACATATTGTTCAGACTCGCCATAGTTATAAGGCCAATCTGTGAGTAAATATAGCACACTTTAGGGCTTTTGTAAACGATACGATTACTGAATGAGCCTGCCACACTTACGCCTTGACCTTATCTATATCAATCAGTAAAATCTTAGGGTTATTGTGGTCTAAATTGAAGGGATTAGTAATGGACAAGAAAGATCCTTCCTCGCAGTTCAACCGGCAGGAACTAACCGACTTTCTGCACGAATTCTTTGATAAACTCCAGGCCATTTTGGAAAGGCTGTTTGAGCAAGGTCGAGCATTAGTGCAAGGCTTCCAACAACAGAGAACAGCAGAAGGCCCTAAACATCGACATAAGCGCATCATGAATAAAAAGGTCACTGCCGTATTATCTCACTGGCACAAGCTTTTTGAGGGAATGCAGGCATCGCCTCAACGAATTTATTCCCAAATTGAGCAGGCGATTGAGCGGCGAGAAATACCGGATGTCAAGATTTCCCGGATAAGTTACCCTGAGGCCGGAGCATTGTCGGCCAAGCGAGACTACCTGCGGGTGCAGCGGTTGGAATATATCTTCGATATCTGCGCTGCCCCATTCGGCACCGGCTTCTTTTTTTCCTGGTGGCTCGGCGAAACAAGGAAGTTTTCCTGGCTGCTTGCCATAATAATCGTTGCTTTAATTGAAGTTTTCGGCCTAATCATTAGGCTGTCCTGGTGGCTTCCTCTGGGAATAGGCGTAGTTATTGTGGTACTCTGGAGGTTGTCTTTACGGCCAACGTACTATCGCCTGGATACTGCCCTGATGTTTCAGGATTCTGTTCATGCAGCCGTTCTTGAGGTCATTGATGAGGCGACCGAGGACAAGGGTATAAGGGCATTGTCGGAACTGGAGAAAAAGCCAATTATGGGCGACTTGTTCAAGCGTAAACTTATTTAATCATGACCGATGGACAAACTCAGTTTGTTTCTGCTGCTTCCAGCTTATCCGAACAGCTTACCAGAAATTTCTATCGCTGGGAAAAACGAGGCCGCGGCTGGCAGTTCTGGGACAACGTGGTGGAATTAGAGCCGCCGTATGAACCCTTTTATTACCATTGGGTTCCAAGGCCTACTGTTAAAGATGACGGACGCATACCCACTCTTTTCAGTTCTATTATCGAGGCAGTTCGCAGACGACTAAAAGGTTCTCCTTCACCGATGCCAACATCTACTGATGATTCCTCGTCGGAGGAGCTGGAACCTGAACTCTTTGACGATAGTTCTACTATACATGAAATGACCATCTCTCTATTACCAGAGCAGAAGGTCTCCCTTGACTATGCAGAAAACCTGTTCTTGAACATTAGTCTCTGCTCTCTGCCATTAATTGTTGATATTATTGGAACAAGCCAGTCAAGCTCCATCCTGTTCAGCTGCCGCAAGCCTGATCTAATGCAGCTGAGACAGCAGCTAAACGCCTACTTCCCCGACGCTGTAGTCTATAAGGAAGGACAGAGCTTAGAGCGTTTGTGGAACAACGACAAACACACCGTGGTTATCGACTTTGGGCTTTCCCAGGAGTTTATGA
>QNBZ01000039.1 GCA_003644295.1 Planctomycetota bacterium | reverse complement strand
TGAATATTATATATTGCGTTTAGAAAAATAATGAATTTATTTGGAGGGCTGTGTATGGCATAAAAGAAAAGGCAATGATGATGTTCGTTGTGCCCACCCAGTACATCTCGTGTGTCTTTTCAGTTATTTACGTGTTTAACAAGAAGGGAGTATTATCATGGTTTGTTCATATCGAAAAAACAGCTTAATGAGTGTGTTTATTTGTGTGTGTATTGCTGTGTTCCTGATTAACAGCCCGGCTGTAGCAGATATCAGTCACGATCTGGTCGACGCTGCTGCTTCGTCACATTATGGTGATTGGACGCCATCAAAGGTTATTGACGGTGATAACGGATGGGGCAGTTGCTGGTCCAGTGCTTTGCACGGAAGTTCGTATTATACTGAGTATATTGTAGTCAAAATTGGAAACACCAGCAGTGGTGTAAATCATAGCATTACTCAGGTTTCGTTAAAACCACGACCGGATGGCAAAAGTTTTCCCAGAAATTTCTGTATTCAATACAGCACAGATGCCGGCACCACTTGGTACACGATTCGTAATCAACAATATACTGACTATCCTGCTCCTCCGAATAACGACTGGATTACCTTCTCTTTTGACCGTGTCAATGGATATTTTGTCCGTATTCTCGCGACGAGGCTTCGTGACGACGGCTGTGGAAACTATTGTTTCCAACTGGATGAGGTTGAAGTAGACGGTTTTGACCAGACATGGCCATTTCATTCATCTTTATCCGCCAACTATACTTCAGGTTACCAATCCTACATAGATGCTGATACATCCAATATGTTCAGTGTTTACGGAATTGCGAAGAATGAAATTTCGTCGGAACAACTTGGTGGACCAACAGTGCCTCAATTGGGCGGTCTATGTTTCTTTGGTGGCCCATTATCATCGCACACACATATTTTATCAGAAAAGTTAGCATGGTTAGACCATTGGTGGACTCAACCTATTGTTCAGAACAATGTCCGTAATATGTTAAACTATCGCGACTCGGATGGTTACATCTGGACAAGCGATGAAGGCCCAATGTATTATGAAGGGGAAGGATACCACTTTGATAATAATTCTAAGTTTTTAATAGGCGTGTCGCTGCTGAATTGTTGGGACGGTAATGTGAGTTGGTTGAACTCTAATATTGATGCTTTACGTTCAGTAATGAATTATCAAATGTCAAATTCAGGCCTGCAGGGTAATACTGGAATGCTTACTATTGACTGTTATTACAGACCGCCGGCCGGCCAGCCGGACAACAACGGCCGATTTTTCAATCCCTCTATAGGTGAAGGCGAGGCGAGTAATTATTGGGATAGTTGGCCGTTCGGCTATAAGAGTGCCTACGATGATATGTATTTCTATGCTTCGGTGCTTGGCATGAAAGAACTTGAGCGCCAGATGGGGGCTTGGGGAAATGTAGCCTGGTACACTTCGATGGCCAGTACGATTAAAACAAGCTTCAACAACACCTTTTGGGATTCCAGCAAAAAAAGATACATCGGTTGTGTTGATATAGATGGCCAATCACATGATTATGGATTTACCTTCTTAAATCTGGAAGCTATGTACTATGGGCTGGCCAGTCAAGCACAGGCCGATGATATTTTCAGTTGGCTTGATGGTCAACGAACCATTTCAGGAGATACTTCCACCGGTTCAGATATTTACGCATATACATGGGCACCTCGGAGTAATACCAAATCGGCAGAATCAGTTACGCAGAGTGGACACTACTGGTGGTACCCAGGTAATAGCGGTAATAACTCCTGCGCACCTGGCGGTCCTTGCACATGGAACAACTATCATGAAAATGGCGGTGCAATTCTTGCTGAGTCATATTATGATGTAATGGCGCGTATCAAGTATAAGGGTGCCAATAATGCTTTTACTCGCCTGAAGGCAATCATGGCACAATATCATCTTGATGAATTACGGCGTGACCCACTTGGTGGTGGAGGTTATTACTGGAAGTTTGGAATCACCGGCGAATACCCTGAATCAGGTCTTGTACCGATGGTTTATTTTAACGGTTTTATGGGAGTCAGTGTTGATGCATTCCAGATGACCATTACCCCAAAGTTACCCAGTGAGATGAGCTACCTGACGTGCCAATCTGTTCTTTACCGTCAGGCAACATTAGAGATTACGGTTACTAACAGCGATGTGCACATCAAATGCACAAACAACCCTCAAAACCGACACTTTGACTTTATGGGTACGACAGTGAGTGGTCTGTTCGACGAAACCAAATCACTAAGTGGCGGCAGTGTTACATTAGTGCCGGTTTATTAGTATCTACAACTGAAGTAGCTCTTTGTAATCAGCTTAATATGCGATAAGGTGTATTGGGTGTGGTGTGGAGTCCCAGCGCTTGAGTTGGGACTCCCGTCTACTTATATTGTGAGAGAAGCAAGAACATACAGACTTCGTTTTGAGTTTAGAAGCAACCGTATCTATTTGATTTTACAGGGTGTTATGACGTTTTTAAAATCGTCCAACTTTTTAAGTTTTTTGATTGTTATTATGCCGTATTAGGAGTTGATAATGCATATTAAGTACAAGTCGGATTTTGGCCGTGTCAAAAAATGTGATGAATTGATTACTTGGCTTGTGAACAATATGTAGAGATACATTGAATGGCAAGTTTTATGTTGCATGGTAAGTAAGTTACAGCTTGAACTATGAAAAGTAAGTTTGCAGAGAGGATTGTTTAAATGAAGAGCATAGCTTTTTCAAAGATTGAAGTTCAAGGAGAATTAGCGTATCGGTCAATAATTAATTTTGCCAGGCTGGAAGGCAAGTGGTACAGGCCAGACGAGGTTTTCACGGCTGACCAACATGGCTGGCCTGGTGATTGGGAAGGAAGACTTATTTTAGCACTGACTTTATTGGGACAATCAACGCATCGTTGCCCTGCATATTTGGATAAAATTATTTCTATGCTGCCTAAATACCTGAACGAGAAAGGCTATTTTGGCAAGATACTTCACGAAGGTATGGTCAATGAACAACAAATTGCGGGCCATAGTTGGTTTTTACGTGGTTTAGCTGAGTTGTATACCTGGAAGAAAGATGAGAAATTGCTTGGTTATATAAATGCCTTAATCGATAATCTACTGCTTAAAACCAAAGGTGTTTATGCTCGGTATCCTCTGACAAATGATGAACGTTTCAATTGCGATATATGGGAGTTATCTCAGCCACAGTCCAAAAACAAGACTCACGCCCACACTATTGATACCGGTTGTGCATTTATAATGCTTGACGGAGCCAGTTATGTCTATGAACTATTCAAGACGCCGGCATTGAAAGAATTAGTAGAAGAGATGATTGACAGGTTTGTAAAAATTGATCTTGCTGAAGTCAAAATGCAAACTCATGCCACTTTAACTGCTACGAGAGGTATTTTACGTTTTTATAAAACCACCGGTTCCAAAAAGTATCTTGAAATAGCCGAAGGTATATTTAACTTTTATAAGAGCAATGCCTGGACTGAAAACTATTCCAATTATAATTGGTTTGGTGATCCCCGCTGGACAGAACCTTGTGCGATTATTGACTCATTTATAGTTGCGACATGGTTGTGGCAATACACACAAAACCCCGAATATCTCGAAGACGCTCATCATATTTATTACAATGCTATATGTCATGGCCAAAGGACACAAGGAGAGTTTGGCACAGACAATTGTGTCGGAGTAAAAGAGCCGTTCATATATCCTTTTACTTATGAAGTTTACTGGTGCTGTTCGATGCGTGCTGGGGAATGTTTTGCAAAGGCGATAGAATTTAATTATTTTCTGGAAGGCGACACTGTTTTCGTACCTTTTTATAATGACAGTATTGCAAAACTTGATTTTGAAGATGGAAGCTGCGTAATTCGTCAGTGCTCGGAATATCCTTATGGCAGTAATAATAAATTTAAAATCGAAGAATCTGATATTAAAACAGCTAAAACATTTAAATTTTTTGTTCCGTCATGGATAAATGAAAAGGGATTATATGTGAAACTGTCGAATAAAGAAGTCGCTTCAAACATAAAAAATGGATTTGCAGAAGTAGTCGCTAAGCCAGAGGTCGGCGAAATAATCGAGGTTAATTTTGCTCAGAAATTTTACAAGCGAAAACTTCTTAACCAAAACCACATCAAGGGCTATTGCAGTTTTAGACACGGGCCATTGATTCTTGCTGTATCAACAGATGAAGAGATATTTTTCAATGGTAGTTGTGATTTTGAATATACTGACACCGCCACTTACAAAAACAAAGCTTCAGGTGTTTTTTTGACTCCCTTAAATGATATTAAAAACCTCACCGGTAAAGAAAGTAAAAAACAAATATTATTCCGCGATTGAGAAAATTATGCATCAAACAGAGAAAACAGTAAAGTCCCACATTGATTTGCGAACTAAAATATTCTGGGGAGCAGGTGGACTTGCAGGGTATATAATGTTCCAAACGTTCTTTGCACTGGCAATTCCGATATATCAGGTAGCGATGAAACTTAATCCTGTTAAACTTGGGATTATTATGGCGATTCCTCGTTTTCTTGACGCGATAACCGACCCTTTAATGGGCAGTATATCGGACAACACGCATAGCAGATGGGGGCGACGACGTCCTTACATGCTCATAGGCGTTATATTATGTGGTATAATTTTGCCGTTAATATGGATGCCTCCTTTCAAGAGTGAAAACTGGATTCTCGGGTATTTTCTGATTATGGCCTCTCTTTTTTCACTTACATATACTATGTTTGATGTATCTTACACCGCACTGGGATACGAATTAACAACTGATTATGATGAGCGTACCAAAGTTCTTGTCTGGAGAATGTATCTTGGAATTATTGGTATGCTTGGAATGCCATGGATATACAAACTTTGCTTTATGGATATTTTCGGCGGCAATGAAATAATAGGGGCGCGTTGGATTTCAGCTTTACTTGGTATAATAGTCATTGTTATAGGTATTATGCCTGTGATAGGATGCCGTGAAAACTTGGAAGTTCAGCGTCAGAGTAAAATAAGCCTGTTCAAAGCCATTTTGTATACTATTAGGAATCGTTCGTTTGTAATTTTAGTTATTATTAATTTTATTATCAGGTTCGGCATTTCAAGTGTTGTTTTTGTTTCACTCTATATCAATATATATTATGTATGCGGCTCTAAAACATTTGCCGCAACTATTGGCGGTATTGGTGGAACTTTAATGGGGCTTACATCATACATAAGTCTTCCAACTATGACTTGGTTATCTGAAAAAACAGATAAAAAAACAACGGTCATCATATGTTTAATAATCGCTCTGTTCGGAGTTCTAACTACATGGTTCTCTCTAACTCCAAAATATCCATATATGCAATTGATTACAGGTATAATAACGAACTTTGGACTAATGGGGTGCTGGCTGCTTATGAGTTCTATGGTGGCAGATATTTGCGATCAGGACGAATTGAAGACAGGGCATCGGCGTGAAGGTAATTACGGTGCAACAATGTCATTTTCTGAGAAGGTTGCATTTGCAGCAAGTACAGCTTTGACAGGGTTTATTTTGAACTTGTCTGGTTATGATGGCAGTACGGCAGATACTATTGGTGTGCCATTTCAGGTGATATTCAAAATGAAAGTAATGCTTATTGGTGTTCAAGGCTTTGTTCTTGTTATCGGCATTATTCTTTGCCTCTTTTACCCAATAACTCGAAAAGTAGCATTGGAAACGAGACGTATCCTGGAAGAAAGAAATCAGAATAATTGAAATGTATAGAAATTTATATTGGACACTGATTAACACTGATTTACACAGCTCAAAAGAATGAATACATAAAAAAACAGTGTTAATCTGTGTCTGACAAGTTCCGACGAAGGCGGTTAATTTTCAGATAATCAAAAATGGCTTGAAGATAGGCCAAACAACTTTGGTTCAATGCACATTGGTAGCTGTGCGTTATAACCATTACTCGCGTGGATATTACGAACGTATCAAACGCCATCGCGGCAGTGGTAAAGCAATTATTGCTACTGCCCGGAAGTTGTTGAGAATCATTTACCAGACGTTGAAGAACGACTGAATATTTGAAGATTTCCCAAACTTTGTAATCGCAAATACTTAACGTAAAAATAAATGTAAATTGGGGTAGACTTTTAACATAGAATGAGGTTCATATTATGTCGAGTTTGAAAAAAAGATTATTTTCCTTTTGGGTCAGCATTTTGGTTTTAGTATGCAGTATAATCGGCTGTTCCAATCAGGCCATATCCTGGCAGCAGAGTTGTCAAAACGATGAGGGCAAATATCCGGCCTGGGCAGTATCACTACATTCGCCGGGTAGCCGTGTTGTTTTCGACGGCACAGCGAATCAGCAGGTTCTTCTTAATTTGGCAGCCGGAAAAGGTCCCAAACAGTTTCATATTGACATATTTAAACATACTGCTGCCAATAAATATATTTATAAGTTTACTGATATGCAGGAGCAACTGCTATCAAGTCAAACTTACACAGTTGACGGCTGTAGAGGAGTGAGTGTGGACCTTTCCGAATACCCAACAGGGATATATTATATTATTGTTCGTGGAGATGCTCAGGGCTGTCGATCTAAAAAATGGAAAATACAAAAGGTGCCTTATAAGGAAAATAGTGTTTTGATTTGCGATGGTATCCCTTATCGCAATGGCAAACCCTTTATGGTAATCGGCCTTTACCATGCCGGCGACCCAACGATTGATGTCGTTAATTCTCAAAACGCCAAGGGTGTATCTGACAAAAAGTTAACACGTAAAGAAATGTTTGGCAGTCTCAAAGAGCGTGGCTTCAACGCTGTTCAATTTGGATTTTGGACGGCTTCCAAAGAATTCTATCAGGAAGCAGCGGACTATGACCTGATGGTCTTGTCGGAGAGTACGGTCGAACTGGACAAGGTGTTTCAGCTCAGAGAACAACCCAATGTTTTGGGTTGGTACAATTTTGACGAGCCTTCGCATGGCGAAGCCAGGGTGGCCGGTTTGATTTACAATGCCTATAAGCGAATAGATCCGTATCATCCAGTTATGACTGCCTTCTACCGCAAGCCAGCGGGCTATAACAAACATCGATTAGTGGACATCGCACTGGCAGATAAATATTGTATCAGAAACCCCAGAAGCAGTTTGGCCGAAGTTACTAACTATGTTCAACAGTGCCGAGATGTTCTGCTCGAATCAGATCCAACAACCTGCGTTATGGTCGTGCCGCAACTGTTTACTGTGGACGGCTATTCGGATAAAGCATGGCCGGGATTTGAACCAACTTATCGTCAGATACGCTGCAATGTTTATGCCGGCATTGCAGGAGGTGCCAAAGGTGTGTTTTATTATGCGTACTACACGCACGAATGGTTAGATACCGGTATGGCTAAAAATCCAAAACGAAAACACTGGTTCCTGCCTGAAAGCAATTTATGGTCATCAATAAGTGAGTTGAACGCAGAATTGTACTCGATAAAGGATGTTATACTTTTGTCTAAGCATTGGGAAGGGCCGAAATTGGAATCGTCAGGCAAAGCAGTATTCCGTTCATTGATATTGCCGAACGGTCGGCGATATTTACTGGTAGTCAATCCGGAGGCAGATAAAATCAATATAACAGTCACAATTGCCGATGATGCTGCGCAGCCAACGGCGTTACTCGATTCACCAACTTTGCAAGCTGAGCCAAACGGCAAATGGTCGGGCGTATTACCAGGATATGAGGTCGGGGTATATCAAATAAAGTAAGACGTCATTGGAATTTTTAAAAAATGAGGGAATTTGAAAAATTTCGGGTAATTTTTTGGGATGAATGTTTGATTTTGGGCTGAAAATGAGGTTTTGGGGGTTAGCTTGTAGTAATCAGGTAAAATGGGCAAGGAGGAAATGCCCTTTTTTTGCGATTTTTTTACGATTTTTTGCTGGAAATAGACGTGTTCTGAGCAGAAACGCACCGGTTTTTAACCTTTTTTAACGTTTTTTGACTAGATAAGATAAGAAACTTGGAATCGACAAAAACACTCCGTTTCGCAAGATAAGGGCCTATTATACCAAGTACGATTAATTAATGCGCACACATGTCACTTCGCGCGAGCTGTAAGCAAGTCGAGAAATCTATAATAAAACAGATTTCTCCACTGCGGGCCACAAAGTGGCCTTTCGGTCGAAATGACGACAGCGCACTTAATAATCGGGATTAGTATTATATCACAGACAAAACCAGTTGACTTTTCAACTAAAGCAACCTACTACATCATAACAGTTGGTTTTGTTTACTGTCATTACAGCACACAGGCGGGAATCCAGGATTTTTATTGCTTCTGGATACCTGCTTTCGCAGGTATGACAAATCATTTATACCAATTGGAGTTAATTTTTGCGCCCTGTCATTCCCGCGAAAGCGGGAATCCATAGGTTTATATATGTA
>QNBZ01000348.1 GCA_003644295.1 Planctomycetota bacterium | reverse complement strand
TGCTAATTTAGCCGGTGTCCCGGCTATCAGCATCCCTTGCGGATTCGATGAAAAGGAATTGCCGATTGGTTTGCAGTTCCTTGCCCCGGCGTTTAGCGAAGATGGATTACTACGGATAGCGAGAATGTTCGAGAAACAAACCGACTGGCACAAAAAGAAACCGGTTATTAGTTAAATGGGCAATTTACAATATAAAGTTATAGTCGGTCTGGAAATTCATGTGCATTTGCGCACGAAGAGCAAGATGTTCTGTGGCTGTGCACTTGAATATGGAGCGACGGCCAACAGCAGAGTTTGTCCGGTTTGTCTTGGTATGCCGGGGTCTCTGCCGGTGATGAACAAGCAGGCATTCGAGTATGCCGTTCTGGCTGCGCTGGCGCTGAATTGCAAAATCGCCGAGTTCACAAAGTGGGATAGAAAGGGTTATTATTATCCTGATTTGCCGAAAAATTATCAGATAAGCCAGTATGATTTGCCGCTTGGCACTGGCGGCTTCATCGAGATACCGCTACAATCGGGACAGACGAAAAAGATTAGAATAATCAGGGTGCATCTTGAAGAGGACGCCGGAAAAAATCTACACCCGGCAGGCAATTTTTCACAGATTGACCTGAACAGGGCTGGTACGCCGTTGCTGGAGATTGTTACCGAGCCGGATATGAACAGCGCCGCTGAAGTGAGGGCGTTAGCTGTCGAGTTGCAGCGAATTGTCAGGTTCCTGGGCGTCTCTGTTGCCGATATGCAAAAAGGCCATATGCGTTTTGAGCCGAATATCAATTTAATTATCACCAGAGACGGAACTGAATATAAAACCCCTATAGCCGAAATCAAAAACCTCAACAGCTTCAGAGCTTTGGAAAGAAGCGTAGATTATGAAATCCAAAGGCAGCTTGACGAATTTCTGCAAACCGGCAAAGTGATGGAAATGGGCAATAAAACCACGCACGGCTGGGACGATGAAAACCAGACGACCGTTCTGCAAAGAGAAAAGGAAGAGGCCCACGATTACAGGTATTTTCCTGAGCCGGACCTTGTGCCGGTCGTAATGAATGAACGGTGGCTGAATGAAATTAAATCGAAGCTGTGCGAATTGCCTCTTCAAAAACAAATGCGTTACGTTAGTGAGTACAAATTGAGTGATTATGATGCGGGCGTCCTGACGGCTGAACGCTCGACGGCGGAGTTTTTTGAGAGGGCGGTTAAAAAGGGCGGCGACCCAAAGCGAGTTTGTAATCTGTTGACGCAGGTCGGATTGAAATTAGCCAACGAAGCTGGTTGCACGCTTGCCGAACTGATTCCGGCGGCTGAAAACGTGGCTGAACTTGCGGAAATGATTGATACCGGCAAAGTAAGCGCATCTGCGGGAAATACGATAATGAGAAAAATGGCCGAGTCCGGCGAAAAACCACAAATTATAGCCGAGCAACTCAACCTGCTTCAAAAAAGCGATGCAGGCGAATTGGAGGTTATCGTTGATAAGGTTCTTGAAGGAAATCCCAAGGCGGTTGAAGATGTAAAAAGCGGCGGCAAAAAAAGCAAAAAGGCCCGTGGCTTTCTGCTCGGCCAAGTTATGCAAAAGACCAGCGGCAGGGCAAATCCGAAAATTATTTCTGAAATTCTTGCTGAAAAGCTGGGTTGACTCCCGTACCGGACCGCAGGGCTAAAGAATAAGTAAGAAAGATGTCGATATATAGATATATAAAAGCAGCGGCGTAAGTCAGGATTTGTACTAACCGCTTGCTTTACCGAGGCGGAACATTAACATTTCTAAATGTCAGGGGGTATATTGGTATGAAGGTTCTAATTGCGGATGACCACGGGATTGTACGGGATGGGTTGCGTGCTTTAATTGAGAAACATCCGGATTGGGAAGTGGTCGGCGAAGCCGAAGACGGTCAAAAAGCGGTCCAGCTTGCAGTCGAATTACTGCCGGATATAGTCATTATGGATGTCGCTATGCCGAATTTGAATGGTATTGAAGCCACCAGGCAGATTGTCGATAAGCTGCCCAGCGTCAGAGTAGTGGCATTGTCGATGCACTCAACTCGGCATTTTGTTGTCGATATGCTTAAAGCGGGGGCGTCCGGCTATGTGCTTAAGGCCTGTCTATTCGATGATTTGGTAAATGCGATGGAAACTGTGATGACCGGCGAGGTCTATCTTAGCCCACGAATAGCCAGTATGGTAGTTGATGATTATGTAAATGATGTATCCCAAGATAACGTTCCGATTTCATCGATACTGACAAATAGAGAGCGAGAGGTGGTTCAGCTTTTGGCAGAGGGTAAATCCGTCAAGCAAATCGCTATGCAACTGCACTTGAGCGCTAAAACTATTGACGCCAATCGTCGACAGGTAATGGATAAGCTGAATATCCACAATGTGGCGGAACTCACCAAATACGCCATTTGCAATGGATTGACATCCATCGAGTTTTGAACAGTCCGATAAATCGGACATTCGGAAACCATCTCGATTTTGCACTCATATCAGCGACCATCTCGAT
>QNBZ01000347.1 GCA_003644295.1 Planctomycetota bacterium | reverse complement strand
TGGAGAAAATCGTGAAAAAAAATTTAGAAGAAAAAGATGTCTTGGAGGGGGTTGATAAAAAGTATGCCTTCTGTAACAATGATGCTGTCACCATCTGGACCGACGGATACTATTGGACCGGATTCACCAGAGGATTCAAACCAGTCCACATCGAGGTCTTAGAAAAAGACTTAAAGTGGTGGGGGGATTTCTTCAAAAAGAAGGGAGTCGAATATGCATTAGAGGGTGAAAATAGAACATTATTTGGATTGACATACATATTGCATCCGAGAAAAGACTTCAAGGTTGAGGAAAAAGGAGATATCCGGGTTGCTCCCTTAAAGGAAACGGTTGAGTTTTGCATGAAAAACAGATTAACCTACGAGCCAGCATTGGAATACTTAGATGAACACTACGGGTTAGGCATAATCGAAAGACATGAACATATAAACCATTAGGGTGTCTCAGATGAAAGAAAAGATTCTAGCAAGGGAAAGGGCGTGCTTTGAGTTTCTAGAGGCACTGCCAAAGGATAAAAAGTATGTGCTGATAGGCGGGTATGCCGTCAGTGCCTTCGAATTTCCCAGACTGTCGGTGGATCTGGATATAGCAATACCCCAGAGCGAACTAAAGTTTTTCGAGAAACTGGTTAAAACAAACGGCTTTGAGTTATCCACCGAGAGATCGGATATAGATGAGATCTATTCCGGTAAATTCAAAAAATTCGTTAAAAAGGTTGAGTTGCCCGTATCAGTCGATTTACTGATCAATTCCGTAAAATCAAGGCAGACCGATGTTTCTTACCCCTTCGATTACCTATATGGAAACTCTGAGGTCAGGGAGGTTACTGGCTGGCACCCAGGGTCAAGGGCTACGGTGAGGGTGGCAGACAAGGAAATGCTAATCGCCCTGAAAATGAACGCCATGAGACCGACAGATAAAAGAGATATACTCGTATTGTGCTATGAGAAACCAGACATAGAGAAGATAATTCAGCACATCTCCAGATGCCCAAGAGACATCATCAAAAAACACATTAATGAACTGATGTCCTTGATTGAGGATACGAGGAACATAGACTCAATAAAAGGCGTATTCGGCATATCAGAAGACGTTCACAAAAAAGCCATCAGAAACTGCAAGGCAATGATCAGAGCAATCACTGAGCGATCGTTTAATTAATCCACCAAATTCTCAAGAAATCTAATTCTGACTACTCTAGCGGAATTACAGAACCTAAAATGTATCGGTTTAATATAGAAGATAAAGTGGGCTTGACAGGGTTGTCAAGACACAGAATTGGCACAGCCTCTCTTGGCTGTGTTAGTCGCGCTACCGCCTACAGATGGTTGAAAATATTAGAGGAGAGGTGAAATGCATGTTCGATGAATTTATCTGTTAAGAAGATTGAGTTGCATGTATCAGCCGATTCCGTTTTTATTTTTCACATGAAAACAGGAAAAATGAAATCTAAATCTAATTATCTGCGAGAACTGGACCAGCTCAACCAACAATTCTGTCAGAACGCCGCGCATTTTTCGTATGAGGGTAAAGAGTATTACACCGCGAACAGAACCTATCTACCCGCACTAACATACGATCAATCCACCTACCGCTCACTTATCTCCGGGGATGGAGAGGAACTGCTGTTCGTTCTGGATCTGGATTACTACGGATCGGATCTTAACAAGGTCTTTGTGACTGCACGTAAAATAAACGAATTATTCGGTCCGTTCTTCATCAAATTCTCCGGACAGAAGGGATTCCATCTGATCTCCAGGATCGTAAAGCACAGTGAGAACTGGCAGAGCCACCGCCCGGAACGTATCGTATTCGAGGACATCCAAACCTACTTCAAGCACATAGCCTACGGAATGACAAAAAAAGTCAAAGGCGTTACGATAAACAGGGAAGAGGCCAGAGAAAAGGATTGGGTGTGGGTCGACCTGACCATGTACCGGAAAAATAAAACCATCCGGACTCTGTGCATCCACCTGAAAACCGGGCTGTTCTCGGTGCCCGTCTCGATCGAAAAAGACGATTTAAATACGATTCTAGAGCGCGCCGCCCTCAAACGGGATATGGGTATTGATACGATTGTAATTCCGGACTTTGGTCTCTACGGCATAGCGGATCCAGGGGATGAACTCGATACCAACAATAATGGTTCAATCGACCAGGGGAAGATTCCGGGCATACAGAAACACTCCAAGATCCGAGTCGACAGGTTTCCTCCGTGCCTGAAGAAGGCCATATCGATCAGACAACCATACTACCCCAACCACTTCCAGAGATTCTTCCTGGCCACGTGGATGCTCAGACACGGCTACAGACGGGAGGATCTGCTCGAATTCATCAAGTCCCTAAATTGGTTGAATTATGACAGACATAAAACAGAAATCCAGGTCGATAACATAATCAAAGGCAGGTATAGATACATACCCGAGCTGCGCACGGATCAGAGGGGAGGGATTATGCAGTCCATCGTGCAGATTTTATGACAAGAGAAGGCAGCCAATTAATTCATCTTCATATGAAGA
>QNBZ01000346.1 GCA_003644295.1 Planctomycetota bacterium | reverse complement strand
TCAGTATCAAGACGTGTAGCCAGAACAGCTCGAAGTGTTGCACGTAGTGTGTATAGGAGATCTCCAAGAGTTGTAAGAAGATCAATCAGAACAATAACTAGTGTTGGTCGTTCAATTTCTTCAACTGCAATCAGTAGACCTGGGAGAATTATCAAACCTGTTTCAATTGCTACAAGTCATGTGAAAAAACTACCTATTGCTGGTCCTATGTTTAAGACAGCTTCGTCATGGGGCAGTAGATCAATGCTCAATATCATATCACCTCAGAAAGGGCAAAAAGTAGCTTCAAGTTTGAAATCATTATCAATCTCTAAGTCAGAATCAATGAATCTACCAAAATCTCTTCCTGTAGGAATGAAAATGATCGGGAAGAGTATAATTGATATTACAAAACCTACTACTTCTTCTTTTGTTTCAGGATTCAAACAAGGATTGTCAGGTAAAAATCTACCAACAAATAGAAACATAATGAATGTAATAAGTTCAGCGGGAAGACTAGGTGCTTCTCGTGTACCTTCTCCTCGTAAGACCTCATACTCACCTACTGTAGATTTTAAAGGTAGAGGACCAACAATTGGACCAGGTGGTGAATCTCCAACGCCCAATATAGATTTTAAAGGTAGAGGACCAACAGTATTTTCAAGTGTAAGTACAGGTGCTACAAGAGCAGCAAGAAATGTAGGAGAAACAGTGTATGGCGCTATAGGAGGTGCTAAACGAGAAGTAGAAGGTAGAATAAGTGGTGGTATCTCAACTATTGGAAGAGTTTTTTCACCAAAAACAATGAAACGAGCAGCAGTTATGTCTCCTGTAATTGGAGCAGCGCCAATAGTAGGTCCAGCAGCTCTTGGTATTGGAGCAGCAACTTATGCTGCAAGAAAAGCTTATGGAAAAATTCAGAGAGGAGGGTCCAAGCCAAAAATTGGTGTGTATGATATTAGAATGGGATACATCCCCTTGAGCAGACGAGGTACTAGTTCAACAAAAACAAAAACCGAACCGAAACCGTTACCTTCTCTCTCTGATATTTTCGCTCCAGCAAGGGCTTACTATGGTTTGATAGGTTCTATAGCAGAGAAAGGAGAGAAGGAGTATCAGAAGAGAGTAGTTCATCCTATTGAGATGTTTATCGGTGGCAAACAGGAGCGAGCTCTAGCAGAACAACAAGAAAAGATACAACACGCAGAAACAATAGAAGAACAGGAAGCTGCAATAAAGAAATACGAAACTATGCCAAAACCAAGTACAACAAGACAAATCGCAGAAGGATTTATAGGAACAGTTGTGGGTGCGCCAGGGTTCATAGCATTTACAACACCTCGTGTTCTTAGTCAATCAATAGCAGCACCAACAGCTATACCATCACGAGCAGTTGCTTATGGAAAAGGTATGTATGAATTTGCAAAAGAGCGACCTGCTCAGTTTGGTGGTTCAGTAGCAGCAATGTGGGCATTAGGGGGATTCAAAGGCTCTCCTGTAAAACCAAAACTTGAAATAGCAAAGATGCCCTCTGGCGCAAAATCATATTCTCTTGGCTTCATAAAAGGAAAAGGAACAGGTCTTCTAAGAAAATCAGTATACGAAGAGTTTTATCCTGTCTTTACCTTTACTCGAAAGTTGCCTAAGGTAATGATAAAAGAGCGATTAGAATTTGGTAGACCTAAAACTCCAGAGGATGTAACAATAGTGAATTTCGCTAAAGAACACGGTGGATACATTGCAGGTTCGAAAGCTATCTACTATCAAATGCCAGAAGGAACAGTGAGGACTGGTGCAGACCATGATATATACTTTGCAGGTCTATCACGAGAAAGAATAAGAAACTTAGCAACTCAATTACAAAGACAACTTGGGGATCAATACGAAGTAAGAATAAGCAAAGGTGGAAATGCTCAGATTTATAACAAAATTACAGGGAAGCAAGTTGTTGACATGTTACCAAGGAAACCAGGTCAGGACAAAGTAATTACAAAAAACGGTATTCCTCTCAGAGATTACAAACAAGTCCTACGAGATAAGCGACAAATCCTAAAGCATGTTTCAAGGTTTGAACCAAAATATAGAAAAGCACTAGAAGATTTAAAGCGAACAGAGGAGGCAGTAAAATTGGGTGAATACATAATTCGAGAATACAAAGGTGGAATCAGTTTCAAACGGTATCCTATCACTGAGAAAGGAACAGTTGGTTTCCTCCGCCTCTTTGGTCGTAAGAAAGGACAATGGTTACCAGAGACACCTTTTGAAACAAAGATAGTAAGTAGAATAGCAGGCACAGAAGAACCAATAATAGTTGAAGCTCGAGGTACAAGGTATTTCACTATCAGATCAAAAGTTGCACCTAAGGAAGTACGCTCAGGAATAATTGAAATACTTGAACGTGAAGGTGTGCCAAACAAAGGTAAAGTAGCTGACGCTATAATAAAAGAACTACGAAAACATGACGCAGAGTTATATGGTAGTCTAACACAGAAGATGGCTGGAAAAACAATTGGTGAACCGGGATTGGGAAGAGTAGCACGAGAC
>QNBZ01000345.1 GCA_003644295.1 Planctomycetota bacterium | reverse complement strand
TTTACTGGCAGAAGCACTTCCAAGTTTTTCCACCTGCGGCAATGCCACTCCTTTAACCGGCCTCTTGAAATCTATAAGCTCAAGGGGCTCTGTGCCGGTTGATTCAAGAATAAGGTCTCCCAGGCCGGCCTTAACAAAGCCTTCTTCTTCTTTCTTCAGGGTAAGAAGAAGTTTGTTGTTGTCCGGCCTTCTTATCTGAAGCTCTCCCTCGCGCACAAGGAATGCCGAATGCTGTCCAAAACGCCTGAGGTAGGCTTTGGTTTCAGGCTGCATTATAATGCGCCTGCCGGCGTAGGCTTCTTCGTTGTGCAGAAGCTGGGAGGTTATGCCTTCTGCTATTTCAATAGGTTTTTGGTCTGCGTTGTGCTTTAGGTCTTCATTTATATCTATTGGCCGCCAGAGTTTGCCTTGTTTTATGGCGGCAAAGGCGGTTTCAAGGCCTTTTTTGCCGCTTAATACTACTTTGCCCAAGCGGGGGTTTTTGCCCAGAAGGTTATCGGCAAGGGCCCAGGTCTGGTCAGAGCTTGACTGGCGCTCATCCGCAGGGCCGGTTGAAGTGGCTTTGAGTTCAAGGAGAGTGGCGGTATTGCCCTTATATCCGTAAAGGGCGTGCGGGGCTCTTTCCTTGATAACTATTCTCTGGTCCTGTTTGTATTCAATGGACTGGACTAGGCTGTATTCAGGATGGAATCTGCCGTTTTTGTCAAAGCCGAAGCCGGCAATATCCACAACATTGGCGCCTTCGGTCATCAGATATTCCGCAAGCTCGGCTATGGACATATCGTCTGTTATGTTTTCAAGAAGTTTGTTTATGGCATTTTCCAGTTTATTGTTCAGGAAGATGTCCGATACCTCCACGCCCTTTTTCTTGTCCGGGTAAGAACGGGATATAGGCATATCAGGCATACGCACAACATAAGGGTTAAGTTCTTTCAGCATTGTTTTTACTCTCCGGATGAGTTCTTTTCTGGCTTGGTCTGTTTCGGGTTTATTGACGCCTAAAAATAAGCCGGTCTTATCGTCAAAACGCAGGACAACATAGCCTTCGGTTATGCCTATGTGCACCTGCCAGGAGAGAGGCTCGGCTGCATCTAAGTATTTCATTACCATGCCTAAGGCTCCCTGGTAGGCTTGGTTGTGTTCTTTGCCTAAAGAGCCTTCGGGGTCATGGCGTAAAAGCCAGAATAAAGGCACAGATACGTTTTCTGTTATTATCCAGGAGGGGTATTTGGTATCGTCGGTTACAAACCAGCGTTCGGCTATATATTCCTCTAAGTTATCCATATTCTCTACTTCCAGGATATATTCTAAGAATTCCCGGTTTAGGATTTTGCCTTTTTCGGATATAACACCCAGGCGTTTTAATATGTAAGACTTGGCAAAAAGAGGGCCCCATTTGTAGCCTTGAGCCCCTGTGCGAATATTAACCGGTTCGAATTTAAAAGCGCCCTTTCGGGAGAGTTCTTTGGTTGCTGCCTGCAGCTGAGAATAATAGCTGTTAAGCGCGGATACTTTGTTTTTGATATCATCTTCTGCCCCGGAGAGGACTAATTCCTTTGTTTCTTTGTTTTGTAATATTAAAGCACCCCAGGGCTTGAGGGAGTCTAAGGCTTTGGAGTTGTTTATGTCTTCTTTCTCTATCTTATTGATAAGATAAAGGTAATAGCCCCGCATTCTTGTTTTGTTTTCGGAAGAAGATTTGTTGAACTTAGAGAGGTTTCCTATTTCATAAGCCAAAGAAGCGGCGCGCTCATAAGAGATGTTGTATTCAGGGTATTTATCGGATAAAACAATATATTCCCGGTTATTTTCCCTGTAGATGCCGGATAATATGCCTTCTTCAAGCGGGCCGGCCCTAATTAGGCCTTTTTTGGCTATTTCTTCCAGATATTTAGCTGTTTGTTTTTGTTTGGCTTTTTGATATTCTGCTACTTCGGCTAAGGCAGTGGTTTTTTCGTCTATTTTGCCAAAGGAGGAGATGCCTTTTATGTTCTTTAGAGGAACTCCTCTTTGGAGAGGCTTGTGTTTAATGGGAGAAGATGCCAGTTTTTGGGCAGCAGGCAAAGCTTTTGTTATATCATCTATAATTACAACCTCCGGATGGATTTGCTTCATCTGCTGAATAATGCCGCTGTTATTGGTAAAGCCTATTCCTATTATATTATTTTCTTTTGCTACTTTCATATCATAGGTGCCGTCTCCTACCATTGCCACTTTGTTTTTGTTATAACCTTTAGTTCTTATGATATCTTTGGCTATTTCTATTTTGTCTGTTGGGCCTTCTTCATATATATGAGTCCCGATAATATGCTCTTTTGGCACTAAAGCGGGGAAATGTTTATTGATTCTTTCCTTTAGAATTCTGTCTTCGCAGGCACTTAGTATGTAGATATCTATTCCTTTTTGTTTTAATTCTTCGAGAAGTTCACGAGCGCCAGAAATAGGTTCTTCTTTATGCATTAGTTCTTTCCGGGAAGACTCAATAAACAAAGCGCTTATTTGCCTTGCCAGGCCATAAGGAAGATTGGCAAGAT
>QNBZ01000344.1 GCA_003644295.1 Planctomycetota bacterium | reverse complement strand
GGTGGATATTCACAGTCATCATCAGGGAAGGCGATTATGCCATCTGATATATGCTTTAGACCTATATTGCGTGCGTGCGAGAGGCCTGGCTTATCCGCTCTTATATATCGTATCTCAAAATCTAAAGAATATTCATCGCAAATCCGCTTAATACGATAATCCGTATTTTGGTCCACAATAATAAACTTAAAATCACGGTAAGTTTGCTTTCTAAGGCTTTCCAGGAAGCTGCGAAGGATTTTATCTCGGCCATACGTTCCCATTATAAGAGAAAATTTCATAGTTTTCCTTCGGCGCAGAGAGTTGGCGTATCAAACCTTAAACCTGAGATTTTTAATTTTTCTACACGTATCTAACAAACCGGCTCCGAGCAGAGTTTTTAAGAATAGATAGAATATACCCCAACTTCGATATCCCAGCTTCCAGGCCTTCCAAAGCTCACTGCGGGCCTGGTTTAGTTTATTAGCAGTCAAAAATTCTTTTGCTATATAAATGTGGTAATAACGTTTGTTAGCCGTATCATCGCAAACCGGCAGGCCGTTTGGATAAGACGAAACGACCGTACTGTATGAATCTTTGCCCGTTGCGAGTCGCTCAGCGTGAAGCTGTCTGGCAATATCGGCATACTGTTTTTGAGTCAGCCACTGGGAAACACTTATCGCCTCGGCAGTAACTCTATACCGGTATAAATGTTCAGGCAGAACTGCAATGTCAAAGTGTTGCGACAATCTCAACCATAAATCATAATCCTGTGAGTAGCGAAAAAAATCACGATAGTAACCTACTTTTGCCAGGTATGATTTTCTCATCATCGCTGAGCCATGCATAAACAGATTTTTACTTGCCAGGTGTTTCTTTATTCCTGCGCGGGAGAACTTTGGGTCTCCGCTCGTTCGAAGAACGCCATTGACGTTGAATACGTCTCCGAAACAACCAACCACAGCTACTTCCGGATGATTTTTTATATAATCGAGCTGTTTTTCCAGCCGGCTTGGTATGGATATATCATCGGCATCCTGACGGGCTATGTATTCACATTCAGCCAATTTTATCGCTCTGTTAAGCGAGCGTGTTAATCCGATATTTTCCTGCTTCACTACTAAAATGCGATTGTCGCTGTTCTGGTATTCAAAAAGAATGTCCGGAGTTCTATCATTTGAGCCATCGTTGACAATGATAAACTCAAAGTTTTTATAGCTCTGATTCAAAATTGAGTCAATCGACTCACGCAGGTATTTTTCACCATTATATACCGACATTACAACAGAAACTGTTGGGGGCCGAATAAAATCGTGCGGCTTTACAATCTCGAAATCACCATACTCGTCTGAAAGTTTTTTCCTTGTCAGCTCCAATCTGTTCCAACCTTCCGCATAACAAACAGGCACATGTGGTTTGCAAAATGCCTAAGTACAATATCCAATAGTCTTTTCACTAAGTTCGAAGCAGGGTTTTTCTTGTCATATAGATACTGCAGAAAAGGTTTTAATATCAACACCTCGTCTTTTAAGCCTTTAATCCCATCATAGGGTTTTACATCTATCAAGCCAAATCCTCGACTTTCCAAATCATTAATAAGAACCTTTGGGTCAAATGCAAATTGATAAAAATTCTCTCTTGCCTCTTCAGACTCTTTATATTCAATATATCTTTTCAGTCTTACTTTGACTTTCCTCAGCGGAGACATTACGGGTACCGTCAGGAAAAGATACCCGTTCGGCTTAATCGCTCGAAACATTTCGCTGACGATTTTCTCGTACCCATCATAAAAATGCTCTATTACTCCTAATGACCAATAGCCATCAAAAAAATCGTCCGGAAACGGTAAATTTCTGACATCTCCGAACTTAATTTTCAACTCTGGAGCGTATCGATTGATTTTTTTAATAGTTTCCTTTGCATAATCAATGCCATAAGCATCATATCCGTGATAATGAAGAGCAGAAACTTTTTCTCCTAAGCCACATCCACCTTCAAGTATTTTAGCTCCTGCAGGGAGGTATTTTTTAGTGCAACGGATTATAAATCTGTCGTTCTTTATTTTGAGCTGCTCTTTAAGTCTTGAGCTTTCAGAGTTCCAATGGCGGTCCCAATAGAGGCCATTGGCCTGTTTTCCCACATAAACAAGCCGGTTATTACTTTTATCAAAATAGCGTATCACGTCTTCAGCTTCATAATTATTTCTTTTTCTTGTTCTACTACAGCTTCGAGTGAGAAATTGTTGCGAATTTTTCGTATTCCCTCCGCCGTAATAATATCAGACGGCAGCCGGACTGCTTTATTTATTACTTCAGCAAGGGCTTGCGCATCGGTTCCTTTGGCCAGGTATCCGTTAACCCCATCTTCTATGACATCGTTTATTCCAGCTACATCTGTTCCGATACATACCAAGCCGCAGGCCATCGCCTCCAGCAGTGATTTTGGCATTCCTTCATAAAAAGAGGGCAGAATGTAATAACGGTAACGATTAAATATACTTGGCAATTCATTATTGGGAACAACGCCCATGAAATTAACCTTTGCATTGAGTTTTTTTGCCTGAGC
>QNBZ01000343.1 GCA_003644295.1 Planctomycetota bacterium | reverse complement strand
TGTCATTCCCGCGAAAGCGGGAATCCATAGGTTTATATATGTATTGGATGCCTGCTTTCGCAGGCATGACACAATAATTGATTGTCTGTCAAAAAGCGCATTTACTTAGTCCAATTGGTATGAGTTCTATTTTGGACAACCCATCTCGGCACACCCGAAATACTCCCAAAATGGCCAATTGTGTCAAAATGGCGCATGGTTTTGTTTAGCCGCTGCTGTTGACAGTTAAACGCCAAAAGTGCAGTGAGCATTAATACTTCTCCGACGACACTTGCCTGACGGCAGTAGGGGGGTCAGGGTTCAGTTGTCGTTTATCGTATTTATCATTAATAATCCGACCGGGAAGCAAAGAAAAGCATCCGAAAACTTTTGAAAGTTTATTCTTGACGAATAAATGAAAATCAGTTCTATTTGTTGTGGATGAGCGTGAAAAACGTAAAAATTAGCTGACGGCAATAGCTTATGAGCAGAGAGTTTGCCTGTTGCGTGGCCAGCGGTGAATCTGTAGCTGTCTTGAAGTTTTTGGAAAGGATGGAACAATGCGAATCTTAAAACTTTCGGCGTTTTTGCTTTTATGTGCTTCTCTCCTGTTGATGAATGGTTGCGGCTCAGAGCTAAAGGACCTGAGAATTCAAAATGAAACACAACGAAACCGCATATCGGAGCTTGAGAGCGAAGTACAAACTACTGGACTAAGACTTGAGCAGTTAAAAAGGAAGCTTGCTACGGTTGAAAGTACCAACAGTGCTGAGGTGGGGGCTCTGAAGCAAAAGATTGCTGCGCTCGAAGAAGACCTTGCTAAAAAGAAAGAATTGATTGCGTCGATGCAGAAGCAGTTGCTCTACGGCGGGATGCAGTTGCCGGTTGAGCTCAGTACAATGCTGGAGGATTTTGCCAAAGACAGAGAGATGGTTGCGTATGATTCCAGCCGGGGCATAGTGAAATTCAAGAGTGATTTGCTTTTTGAAAAGGGCAGTGACAAAGTAGCGCCTTCGGCTGTTAGTGCAATTAAATCGCTTTGTAAAATTCTGAATTCTGAGCAGGGCAAAAAATTTGATGTTATAATTGCAGGGCACACAGACGATATGCGTATCGGCAAACCGCAGACCCGCGCAAAGCATCCGACTAACTGGCATTTGTCTGCTCACAGGGCGATATCGGTGCTGAATGTGATGGCCAAGAACAACGTCGAACAGAAGCGAATGAGCATACGAGGTTTCGGCCAGTACCGGCCGATTGCTCCCAACAAGCCCAATAGGAAAGGCAATCCGCAAAACAGGCGTGTCGAGATTTACATCGTCCCCAAGGGAACGTAATCGTGATTCGAGTTACGAGCCACGAGATATGAGTCACGAAAATGGCAGAGCGCACTTTAATTATCATCAAGCCGGACGCAATACAGCGGCATTTAGCGGGTGAAATAATCAGCCGATTTGAAAAAAAGGGCGTCAAGCTCGTCGCTGCAAAGTTTATGCAAATCTCTGAAGAGTTGGCTGGTCAGCTTTACTCTGTTCATCGTGGCAAAGCGTTTTTTGAAGGTGTGGTAAAATATCTTGCGTCGGCGCCGCTGCTTGTAATGGTTTGGGAAGCTGAGGGCGTTATAGATATGGCACGCAGGATGATGGGCGCCACTTTCGGCTACGAAGCTGAAGCGGGAACTATTCGCGGCGATTTTGGTTGCTCAAGAGGATATAATCTCGTTCATGGTTCGGACAGCCCTGAGTCGGCTGGACGGGAAATCAAGTTGTTCTTCAGTGCCGACGAAATCGTTGACTACACATTGGCTGATGCGGATTGGCTCTACGGCAAAAACGATTAGCCCGAAAAAGCGACTTTGTTGCCGACCGGTTAAAAAGTAATTTTAAAATCTTTATATTGCGGGTCGGGAGGAATTTCTTCGATTTGAGTTTCTTTAACATAGCCGGCAAACGATTTTTTGATGTCTCGGATGCAGTTGTCAATATCATCGGCATGGCCTTGGGCAATCATTTCAACAGCGCCATTGGAAAGATTGCGTACCAAGCCGGTCAGATGATAACGATTGGCTATATTGAAAGCGGTAAAACGAAAGCCGACCCCCTGAACTCGGCCAGTAAAAATTATGTGCTTGGCGGACTGGCCCATTTCAACTGTCCCCTTCAAACTTTCGGCTGTACTCGGAACGAACATTGATTGCTTATTGTGTCGGAAATATATTAACCGAAAACGGTGTTCTATGCAAGCGCATAATTTTGACTTGACTTGTTATTTGGTGCTATTGTTCTTCCATATATTCGTAAAGTTTTGTGAGTGCTTCACGATGAATCTGCCGGATCCTTTCTCGCGTCAGGCCTAACTTATTGCCGATTTGTTTTAGTGTCAATGGCTTGTTGTTGTCCAGGCCGTAGTGTAACCTGAGGATATTTGCCTCTCTCACGTCTATTTTATCGAGCAATCTTAATGCTTTTGCCTTTTCTTCTTCGGCAACCAATTCATCTTCCGGCCTGACAGAGCTTTGATTGCTGATATCTGCCTCGAACATTTGGTCTTTGTCTGCTGCGTCACC
>QNBZ01000342.1 GCA_003644295.1 Planctomycetota bacterium | reverse complement strand
CATGCATGATCCTTATGGATATCTCATTCTTTGTGTAGGTGTCTATCTGCCATACCGTCAGGGTTATGTCGCAGGGAAGGGAGCTCTCAAGCACACCATCACTGGTGTAGAAGGCAAACGCATGCCTGCCAGTCTCCAGCGTTGTTGCGCAGTAGTATTTTCTCCATCCATCAGGAAGCTCCGGTCCGGGGGTCATGTTGTAGAACGTGTTTCCTACCTTCACCCGCACCCACGCAGGTTCATCACCCTCAGGGTCCATGTACTCCACACTGAAGTTGAACAGAGTGTAGTTCGTACCTTCGGTCCTGGAAACCGCCCCGTTCCGCAGATGCGGCGCGGTGTTGGGATTTATGCTTATGCTGATACGGGTCACATTTGTGAGGGGTGGAACCTCATTATCGTAAACGGTCAGGGTCACATTGAATGTGCCTGTATCTGTGTAGTTGTACACCACCTGGACTCCCTCGGCATACCCCCCATCCCCAAAGGTCCAGACGTACCTGTGTATCACGCCGTCATCTGTGGATGCGGACGCGTCAAAGGTGATGTCCTCTCCGATCCTGAACGTGGAGCTGTGCTCGGGACTGGATATCCTCGCCACCGGAGGCTGGAACTCCGAAGTGTTGAAGGCGTACACTGTGCCTCCTGCATCCACAGCCACCAGGATTCCATCTGTCAGTGCAGGGGTTGTGTTTGAGGCGTCTCCCAGTGCATAGCTCCACAGTACAGCTCCAGTTGTGGAATCCAGGCAGTAGAGTGAGCTGCCGCCAACGTACACCTTGTTCCTGGTAACCACTGGAGAGCCTGTGCCCCAGGATTCAAGGTGGACGGTCCAGGCTGCCTCTCCGTTGAGAAGGAAGGCCGTGAGGTTCCCGCTCTCCTCCTTCACCACAACGATGCCGTTGCCTGCTGCAGGTGAGCCCGTCAGCGGCGACTGCAGCTCCTGCCTCCAGAGAAGGTCGTATGCCTCCCCCGGGTTTGGAACCCCCTCATCGGTGTCGTCAGGAACGAGCTCCAGTGCGAGGAGCTCGCCACCCCTCAGGGAGATGTACACAACATCGTTGTAGACTGTGGGTGCCCCGGAGGGGGGGCTCGGAAGCTCATATGACCACAGGGCTGCAGCATCCTCTGTGGAGTATACCGTCAGCTGGCTGCTGGAGGCTGCCACCAGCAGCCCATTGCTTATGGATACCGGTGTGGTGATGTTGCCTGCACTGACCTCCCAGACGAGGCTGCCGTTGAGGCCAGTGATGCCGATGACCCTTCCATCTGATGTTGGCGCGTACAGCGTCCCGTTGTAGGGAACCATGTGGGATGTGAGCTGGTACGGCCTCTTCCATATGACATGCCTGTCAAGCGCGTCTATGGCGTACACCTGCTCCTCAGTTGCCAGGAAGACCGCGTTGTTCATGTAGGTTGGTGTGTACAGCACGTCCCTCTGCAGGGTCACGCTCCACACACTGTGCCCTACACCGGGCTCCCATGTGGTCTTCATTATTGAGAACACACGGTTTCCTGCAGCGGTGTAGATGTATCTTGCTGCAATCGGTGATACTGATGCAGGCGCCTTCATGGGGTAGCTCCATGCCAGGGTGTTTCTGTTTGGCCCGGTTCCCTGGTAGTAGCCAGTATGTGCGATGTCACCCTGCTCCACGGCCCAGCCCGTGGTTTCAGGCTGGACGTTTACTATAATCCTCTTCTCGTTGTTCTCCTCTGATGCGTCGTGGGGCAGGATGCCAGTGAGGTTTGCGATCATGGTTCTGTTGCCTGTGAACATGGGCTTCCACACAAAGGATATGTTCACCAGGGCCCCAGGCTCCAGTGAGATGTTCTTTGTTCCAATTGCATAACCACCCAGTGATACCTCGCCATCGTAAAGCCTCAGGGTGGCATTTGCTGCCTTTGTACCTGAGTTCGCCACGGTGACCTCCACTGCAACGGGTGATCCCACCTGGGGCTGGGAGATAGAGACCTTCATGTTCTCTATGCTCAGGTCTGGGGCCTCTCCGATGGCGTACACCCACCCGCCTGCAGCACCCACGGTTATCAGGCGGTGGCCAACTGCAGGGGAGCTCTGTGCAACTCCGCCCACATGTATCTTCCATACGGGAGACCCTGTGTCTGCCCTGAGGGCGTAGAGGTAGCCGTCAAAGGACCCGAAGATTACGGACCCGTTGACCACCGCAGGGGAGGACCATATGCCGTCTCCTGTTGCATACTTCCATATCTCAGCCCCCGTGGTCAGGTTAACCGCATACATTGTGCCATCCATGGATCCAACAAACACCATCCCGTTCCATACCGCGGGGGATGATGAGACCGCTCCGGAGGTCTGATACCTCCACACCCTTGAGCCGTCCTCTGTTCTGAGTGCGTAGATGAACCCGTCATCAGAGCCGAATATCACCATGTCCCCGGCCACGGCAGGGGAGCTCCTGACGCTGTCTCCTGTGGTGTAGTTCCACATCTCCGTACCTGTGGTTGCGTTCACAGCGTAGAGGCGGTTGTCATTGGCACCGAAGTAGACCACACCGTGGTGGTAGGCT
>QNBZ01000341.1 GCA_003644295.1 Planctomycetota bacterium | reverse complement strand
TAATCCATTCATCTATTATCCCCTGCTGAATTGAGATGAGTAAATGATGACTATCTAATTCTGGAAGCTGAATATCGGCTGAACTCTGAAAAGGAAAACAAAGAGAAAATACTAAAGAAAAAATTAACACAATAAAGCAAACTCTTTCTAACATAAATAATTTTATCTGAAAGAAATTGTTTCTAAAAATCTATCTAATTCCTGATTGCATCTTTCTAACTCTTGAGGCCCTACACTCATTCCTATTCCGTAAAACATACGATCCCTTGGTATATACACATCAATATTAGATCCTAAATCGCTACAATTAAAAGTAATTTTCAAAGCAGGACTATTTTTTATCTCTATACGTTCAAATTTTTCAGATTTTACTACTCCTAACAACTTAAGCTCTTCTCTTATATCTTTTTCTATTTCCTCAAAGGTTTTCTTTCTATACCCTACAGCAATCTCGATCATACATCCCTTTTTTAGAGGAGGCCTTATTTTGCCCTGATATACGCTTTCAGCGTCAGGACTATAAAGCACTACAGAGCCTTCTTCTACTTCCACTTTCCTTGCTTTCCACCCATCTGGAACTTTAAATCTTAATCCTGCCCTTGAATTTTCCACAACGATTCCTTCTTGAGTTTCTTTAATAACGTAATCATCTGGGCTTCCTTTTATTTCTTTTGGCTTATTTATCCACAAAAAAATTCCTCCAATGATGAGGATTAGAACAACTACTAAAATAAAAACAATCTTCTTATTCAGAAATTTCCCAGAACCTAACATATTTTTTTATTATACAAAAGCCAAAAAACAAAAAAACAATCTTCGCTTGTGGAAAACTTCACTTATTGTTCAATATTGCAGGTAGATTGATTTTTTGGAATTAATAATGAAGAGATAAAAAAACCTCCAAAAAAGGAGGATAAGAGTTTTTAAAAAGAAGGAGAAGAGGAGGGGCCAGGAAAGAAATGAAGAAAAAAGAAAGAACTGGAGGCTCCTTGGATAGGAGAAGGAAGTTTTCTTTCCTGACCCCCATTATATTTTATGCCTCAGAGATCCTTTCTGTCAAGAGTCGCTCATCATCCTAGAAGTATCTTAGAAGCATTCTAAAGGAATTACGGATGTCAGCAAGTACAGCAGATGATTCGTTACGAAGAACGCTTGCTAAAAGAATTACCCCTATAATACAAAGAATAAGACCTATAAGAGTATCTATAATAAGAGCGTTTTTGGTGTCCATAGTTTTTTAATAGTCCTTATTGGAGATATTTACTCAAAAAATAATCCCTATTCTTAAAGAAATAACGTGCTTGTTCTACTACTTTCTCTTCAGATTGAGCAGGAGATAGTGGAGCAATTTCCCTAAAGAACGAAGCTACTCTTCCAAAATAAAGACACCTAAGAGCTTTGATAGAGTTTGAATCTTCCTCTTTCTGGAAAGAGTAAAGGAAATCATACACTATTTTCATCCACATGTCAACATCGATATTTACTATTTTATCTTGCTTTATTTCTTCTATTTTGCTTTGAATCTCTTCAGAAACACATTCTTCAATACGATCTTCTCGTAATTCAAATTCTTCTTTGAATGAACGTTCAAAATTGCTCCAGTCAGGAATAGTATTTTTGACTTCAGGAATATTCTTTGATCCCAGTATAGGAACTTCTTTTATTTGTGTAACTTCTTTAACTTTATCTAAATTTGACTTTATAATTTCAAAAAAAGCTCCTACCACATGAACAAACATAGGCCCTAGATTAGGAGTACTGCTTTTGTGAATTTTTCTTACTAGATTTACTTGGCAAACCTTAGCTCCTGAGAAAATAGCCGTAGCAGTCATAAAAATATCTATCCCAAATTGATTAACATATTCAGACCATTGATGACTAATCCAGGTATCAACTAACTTTTTCGAAAAAGAAAATTCTCCTCCTATTGGCTGACGAAGATTCATTCCAAGCAATCCATAAACAAGAGGATAAGCAATCTGATTGGTGATAGTGGCATCATCTTTTGCCCGCGCATAGAAAGGAGCAGCAAACTCATATCCTGAAAGAATAGGTTCAGCTAAATCTTTAATCCAAACAGGCTCTATACTTCTGAGATCTGCATCTATCACTATACCTATTTTAGCTTTCAATTCTTGGAATAAAGAAAAAAGGTTACGGAAATTATAACCTTTACCTTTTATGCCTTTGGGAGTACTTATATAAATCAAAGGTACTTCTGGCTTAGAAAATAAAAAAGCTTCTCTTGTTCCATCAGGAGAATTATTATCTACATTGACAATGACACTCTTTTGATGAGGAAAGTATTCCTTCAAACCTCGAGCCACTTGTTTTGTTACAAATCCAATAGTGCGCGCTTCGTTATATGAAGGAATCCCTACTATCAAATCTGCTTGTTTAATTCTCTGAGGATTATATATCTCGTCCATAACTATTTAAATTTGCATCATCTTTTGAGCAACAAGCATTTGGATTTTTCTTATTGCTTCATTAATACAATTTTTCAGGATTATCTCCTGCTCATCCTGCCTTAATTCAGGATTAAGT
>QNBZ01000038.1 GCA_003644295.1 Planctomycetota bacterium | reverse complement strand
CGGGTAATTACCAGCCGAATATAGCCGTCGATAACATCGTTAGCTTCGGCAGTCTTCTCGACCGCCTTGATAAGATTATCTTTGCTCATCGGGACATCAAGGCGAATCACCCTGGCCGATTCGTAAAGTCGCCTGATGTGTGCCTCAAGCTCAAATATCCTTCTGTTGTAGATGCGAATACCCTCAAAGACGCCGTCGCCATAAAGCAAACCGTGGTCAAAAACAGATATTTTCGCATCCGCCTCGTCAACAAGCTTATCATCAAGCCAAATTTTCAGTGACATAAGAAAGTCCCCAAAAAGCAGTGAACTAAAGTTTGGAGTGCCTAAAGTGCCTAATTCATTCTAAACGGGGCGAAAGCCCCCAGGCCTGCCCCGAGCGAAGTCGAATGGTTTATCCTGGGGGTTAAAACCCCCAACATAAAGTTGGGGGCTTATATTCTCACTTTAGTTCACTTTAGTCACTTATTTTGCCATCTGCTAACGTTATTATCCGCTTTGCCTTTCGTGCAATTCTTTCATCGTGAGTTACCATCATAATCGTCTGGCCGGCTTTGTTCAACTCCTCAAAAATCTTCAGAATACCGTTTCCTGTCTCGGAGTCAAGATTTCCTGTCGGCTCATCTGCCAAAAGTACTCTCGGCTCATTCATCAAAGCCCTGCCGATAGCAACCCTTTGTCTCTCTCCGCCCGATAACTGATAGGGCTTATGATTGGCTCTTTCGCTCAAACCAAGCTGTGCGAGCAGGTCTGCGGCTCGGTTTTTCACCCTCCTTCGGCTCACAAGCCAGCCGATTACGCTCTTATCCGCCATCGCCGGCAGGAAAACATTCTCCAATACATTTAATTCGTCCAACAGGTGATAAAACTGAAAAACAAATCCCACCATTTTGTTACGAAATCTGTTTAATCCGCGTGCGCTTTGCCGGCTCAAATCCCTGCCATCGAACCTTACAATCCCCGTATCAGGCGTATCCAACGCCCCCAATATGTGCAGCAGCGTACTTTTGCCGCTGCCGGAAGCCCCAATTACAGCGATAAAATCACCTTCTTTTACAGCCAAATCAACGCCCTTGAGAACTTGAACCTCGGCCTGGCCCATCCGATAAGATTTACAAATACCCTCGGCTTTTAATATAAAGTTGTCTTTACTCATAGTTGATTTACCTGTAAGGTTTCCACCGGCTTCAATCTCGCTGCCTGCCAAGCCGGTATCAAGGCGCCAACCAGACAAACAGCAATCGCCGAAACAATAATAACAGCAATTATATCGAACTGTATCTTGTTCGGAATTTCATCGATGGCGTAAATCGCTCGATTCCACAGTTGAAATCCATAGTGGTCATAAAGCCAGCTTTCTATTCGGTTTATTTTTTCGAGAAACAAAACGCCGCCGGCAGTCCCAATCGCGGAGCCACAAACAGCCACCAAAAAAGCGAACCCCAGAAATAGCTCAATTACATCCCTGTTTGAAATGCCAATACTTTTTAAGATGCCTATGTCCTTACTTTTATGACTGACAACCATATAGAAAACCACAAACACAATAAAGACCGTTATAATACCAATCATCCCAAAAGCAGCCATCATCATTATCTGCTCTTTTTCCACCGCTGCAATTACCTCACGTCTATAATCTTTCCAGGTTTCAACTCTGACCTTGCTCAGTAAATTCGCTTGTTTGCCGCCTCCTCTGCCTGTCAGAAAGTCCTCCCATAATTTCGCAACCCGGTTACGGCCAGTTTGCAGATTGACGCCAGCTTTGAACTTTATATGAATAGCGCTGGCTCTCGGTGACGGGCCATTCATACCGCAGAGCGCCTGAGCATCGGCAAAAGGTAAATAGATAAAAGCTCCATCGACTTTTGCCAAGCCGCTGTGAGAGTCATCACTGTAATAAAATCTCCTGGTATTAACAAGCCCCAGTCCAGCTTTGGCCAAAGCGCCTCCAGCCGTCAACGGAAAACAGGTAATCGTGAAAGAATACCGCGGTATGCTGGAATAATGGGAGTATTTGCCCCGCTGGTCCCGTGCGCTCACCTTGTCAATTCCAAGAACACAGCCCGGAAGGTTTGCGTCGTAGTCCGGTTTGAAAGCGTCGGCCGGCCAATCTTTATGGTAATATAATGTCTTGGCAAAACCAGTTGTTCGGCTGTGTTTTACTGGGTCAATACCCATAACTTCGACGCTTGTATTCCATCCTGACGGCTCGGTTAAAATCCCGTAGCTCCTGATTACCGGCGAGACCGAGCCGACAAAGTCCCGCTCCTCCAGGATTTTCACAAACTCTCTATAATATGGAAAGCCGACCAATGTATCGGTACTGACAACACAATCCCCAACCCAGCTATGGTTGATTGCCTTAAAATCGCGGAGCAGCCCTGTCATAACGGTCATCACAACAACAACCGCAAAGACACAAAGCGCAACAGCCAACACAGCAAGATATGTTATGCGACGCCGCAGCAGGTACCTGAATGCCAGGATAATTTTATACATTATCACTCGTATCTAAGAATTCGAACCGGTTTCGTTCTCGCCGCTATGATTGCAGGCACCAGTGAACCGACAGCAGCGGCGATAACAGCAAAAAGAATAATCCAGCATAAAGAACTTATGTCAATCTGGTTGGGGATTTTTTCAAAAACATAAACACTACTCTTCCAGAGTTTTAGTCCGAAAACTGTTCTTATCCACTGCTCGATGATATTTATGTTTCTTGTAACAACATATCCAAGCAGCGCGCCCGCAATCGAGCCGATTGCTCCGACACAAATACCGAAGCCAAGAAAAATCAAAGCAACAGAGCAGCTCGTCGTTCCACAGCTTTTTATTACTGCTATATCTTTCCGTTTGGTTATTACCATCATATAAAATATGCAGAGTATCAATAGCACAACAGCCGAGCAGACGATTCCGAATATCAACATCAAGACCGTCATTTGCTTTCGCAGTTCAGCGATAAAGTATTGCTGTGCCTGTGTTGATGTTTTCAGAAACGGCTCTGGCGCAGAAGAGCCGGACAAATTGTGTTTGTCGGCAAAATCATCCCACAGCCCGCGAATCGGCTTTATCATCTTCTGCGGCTCCACGCCATCGGCCAGCTTTATCTTAATCTCTTCGTAAGGCGGCCCACATCGGTTTTCCGGGCCGGTCTTTTTCAAATCCCGCACCTGTTCAATCGGGAGATAAATATCCTCGCTGTCTCTGAAATATGTACCTGTGAACACAATGTCGGCAATTCTGAATTTCAGGTACTTTTGCCGAAACTGCCGAACCTTTCCGTCCGTCTCTGCGGTTCGCTCCTTTTCGATAATTGCCCCTGTGGTAAGGACAACTTCTCTGCCGAGCCAATTCTTTACCTGCTCAAAGTTATATTCGTCTGTCTGCACATCCGGCTTGCCAAGTACGCCGATACTCACAAAGCCGCCTCTTTCTTTAGGGAAACCATCCACCACAAAATTCGGCTCGCCGCTTTTGTTCTTTTGATTCAGCAGCGAATTCTTTAAGCCAGAAATTCTTGAGTATCCTGCCGGATTGATTCCGAGTATATTGACCGCCTTAACATTACCGGCACCAATACGCAGAAGACCATAAGTACGGAGAACCACAGTTGCGGCTTCGACCTGCGGCGATGACTCCAGACGCTTGATAAGTTCTCCGGTATCAGGAACGGGACGCTGGGGATACAGATATACATCGCCGAAAACTTCTCTTCCGGTCTTCTCAACGGCGTTGATAAAGCCACTGAACAAACTGGAAACAACTATCAGAAGTGCAACGGAAAGGGTAACCGTAGCGATACTCAGCAATACAATTTTTTTCCTACGCAGGTATCGCAGCCAAAGAAATAATTTTAACATCAGTCAGTGCCTAAAGTGAACTAAAGTGCCTAAAGTGAACTAAAGTTAAGGAAAATCGTCACTTTAGACTTGCTTACTTTTCCCCAATAGATGTAAAAATAGCAAGCAATTCTCCGCACTCTTCGTATTCGCATTTCACTTTTCTCCAAGATAGCCATTTCAGCTTTACAATCACTTCCAGCCAGTATTGTGTTTCACTTGCCTCACTTTCACAAATCTTAATCTTGTTTCTGAAATCTGCTTTGCTTCTGGCTCGATTAGCTTCTCGATAATTTGCGCCGATGGACGTTCCGGATTTTGTGATCTGAGTTCTTATAACCCTTGCCTCTGGTGTGTTGGGCAGAGTTCTTGATAGACGGATTATGTGTACACCAAATTCTCGTGTTCGTTTTTCAAGCTCTTTGCCGAATTCTTTATTATCCATAACTTTAGGCACTTTAGCTCACTTTAGGCACTTTAGTTCACTTTCCTCTGTCTTCTGTCCTCAGCAGCGGAAATAATACCACGTCCCGAATACTGGCGGCGCCGGTCAGAACCATTACCAATCTGTCAATTCCTATGCCCAGCCCCCCCGCCGGCGGCATTCCGTATTTCAACGCTGTTATGAAATCAGCGTCCATTGTCGCCATCGATTCTTCTTGGCCGCGAAGCTGCATTCTGAAATTCTCCTCCTGAACCGCAGGGTCGTTCAGCTCAGTGTAGGCGTTTGCCAACTCCATTTTGCCGATGAACAACTCAAACCGCTCGGCATATTTCGGATTATCTTTACTGCGTTTGGTCAATGGACACAGTGCCGCAGGATAATCGATTACAAATGTCGGGTCGATAAGATTGCCCTCTACAGTATGCTCGAATAAGTCATTGATAACCACCACATCATCCATTGAGTCAATTGATAGTTGATTATTGATGATTGATGATTGTTTTTTGCTTTGGGTCTTTCGTTTTTCGTTAACCAATAATCCTTTATCAATAATCAATTCTTTAACCCTTGCACGAATAGCTGTAATATCATTGATATCACAACCGCTGTACTCTTTCAGCAGTTCAGCATATTTCGCTCGCCGCCACGGCTGGCTAAAGTCAATTTTCATATCACCGAATTTAACCTGACTGCTTTCGCAGTATTCTTTCACAAGTGAAGATATAATCTCTTCAGTTAAATCCATCATCACGGAATAATCAGCGTAGGCCTGATATAATTCGAGCATTGTAAATTCCGGATTGTGCTGTCTGCTCAATCCCTCGTTTCGGAAATTGCGGTTTATCTCAAAGACCTTTTCCATTCCGCCGACCAGCAGCCGCTTGAGAAACAATTCCGGTGCTATGCGTAAAAACAAATCCATATCAAGACTGTTATGATGCGTTATGAACGGCTTTGCCGCTGCGCCGCCGGCTATCGTTTGCATCATCGGCGTCTCAACTTCCAAAAACCCTTTGTCTTCCAGAAACTTGCGGATTGTTGAAATTATTGCGCTGCGTTTTTTGAATCGCTCCATCACTTCGGGATTTGCCCACAAATCCACATACCGCTGGCGATAGCGCAGGTCGATATCAGCCAGGCCGTGAAATTTTTCCGGCGGCGGTAAAAGAGATTTACTTAACAACGTCAGATTATCAGCCCATATTGTGATTTCACCAGTTTTGGTCTTACCCAATTGACCGGCTGCGCCGATTATGTCACCAAGTTCAAGCAGCTTGGCAAGCTGCCATTGCTGGGCCAGCAGTTTTTTGCTCAGGCCGACCTGGATAGTTCCGCTCCAGTCGCGCAGTGTTATAAAAATCAATTTCCCGATGTCCCTGAGCAGCACAATCCTGCCGGCACAGTTGGCCTGTTGCTCCTGCTTTCGCAGGGGTGTCATTCCTGCAGAAGCAGGAACATCACCATCAATAAACCGCCGTTTAATAGCTTCGGCTGTCTCGGCCCCCTCATATCTACCGCCATAAGGGTCAATATCTAATTGCTTAACACGCTCTAATTTCCCCCGTCGTTGTATCTCAAACTTGTCTGTATCTTTCATTACGTTTTCAGTTTCAACTCTTCAGCTTTCTCTATCAATTTCGTTTTAACAATCAGAACGCCAACGGCCAACTGTGGGTCGGCAGCCAGGGTCTCTTTGGCAGTATGTTTTTTCAGCGGCGCAGTCCCGTTGTCGTGGTTGGCTTTAACCAGAACGTCATTGTCTCTCTGAACGTCGAACTTCTTTTTAAGCTCATCGCTTCTCATTTCAACTTTAACGTCCGGCCCGACCCCCCAATCCTTCCTGCCAAGTTTTTTCATCGCTTCCTGACTTTCAACCTTTTGGCCTGACGGCAAATGATAATACGCCATCGTGTATTTCAACTGTGCGCCACCCTTTGGATATGATACTATCCCCTGTACGCTGCCCTTTCCGTGCGTCCTTTCACCAACAAGAACCGCCCGGTTATGTGTCTTGTCCGCCAGCGCCCCGGCCACGATTTCCGAGGCGCTCGCAGAGAAACGGTTTATCAATATAACAAGTGGGTAATTCGGGTGCGTATTTTTTTTGTGTGCCACCTCATAAGCCCATACCCCGAACCGTGGACGTGTGCTGACTATCCTGCCTTCTGATATGAATTTATCCGTTACAGCAACCGCACTGTTGAGCAGCCCGCCGGAATTGAACCGCAAATCCAGAATCAATCCCCTTAAGCCATCTTGCTCAAGCTCACAAAGCGCTCTTTCCAAATCATCGGCGGTCCTCTCGGAAAAGCTGGTGATACGAACATAACCAATCTTGTTCGCATCATCAATCATATACAGCCAACGGCCTTGCTCGCTTCTTTTCCAGCCACGAATTGTCTGAACAACTATTTTCGCTCTGGTTATGGCAATATCTTCTTGTTTGTCCCCACCAGAATGCCTTACCGTCAAGGTTACCACAGTACCACTGGGGCCGGTAATCCTCTTAACAGCGCAGCCAAGCGACATATCCTTTGTCGGAACTCCATCTACTTTTTCTATCACATCGCCGGCGTCAAGGCCGGAGTTGTAGGCCGGCGTATCAGGCAGCAGACTTACTACTGTCAGAAGTCCTTTTTCCTTTGAAATCTCTATGCCGATACCGGTGAACTCATTAGTCATCGACTTTTCAAAATCCTTTTTCTGCTTGGGCCAAATCATCTGTGTATGATGGTCGAGTGACAGCAAAGCGGCTTCGGCAAACTGGGCAATCAGTATTTCCTCTGGCAAATCAACGGTGGTTTTGTTCAACGCAAGGACTTTTTCAAAAGCGTCTATAAATCCATCCTTGCTTATACCCATTGGCGACTTGTTGGCCTTGGCCAAAATCGCATCCAGCCCCGCCGAGAAGGCCGGCAGAGATTTTCGATTTTCAATCGACATTTGAAAATCGGCAATCGGAAATTTCATTACTTCCGCCAGCAATTTACAGCGCTCAATAGATTTGGCTATCATCTGGCGGTAATCAATAACGCTGACGTAATTAAAATTCAGAGCGTCAATTGCCCTGACAAACATTTTTTTCCTGACGCCTTCATAACGTTCCTTGCGGGTCTCACAGGGGCTGTCCTGAAAAGACGCCACGATATTGGCCTTGTCCACAAGCTGCTCGGCATAATCCGAATATGCCTTGTTGTCTTTATCAATTGCCTGCAGCCAGCTATAGCAGGTTACATAAGCATCGAGCCATTTACCTTCCGCCTCGAATTTTGCTGCCCTGTCCAGCGCCTTTTGAAAAACTCCTTTTACAAACGAATCGGATAAAAGCTCGTCTTTTTGTTTCTGGTCCGCAAATTCGCTTGCCTTGGCGATAACGGAGAGAACCGAAGTGAGATTATTTACATCGTTGACATCATAACCATCATTAGCATCATTGGCGTCTCTGCCGGCTCGAAATTTCTCTAATTCAGCCAACTGTTTGCGGTACGCAGCTTCGCGTGCCTGCCGGCGCCGCTGACTTATCTGTCTGTATTGCTCGACAATCGCCAGTAATTGACGCAGCTCAGGATGTTGGTCGACACCGGTTTGCTTTATCAACTCCCCAGCAGAGTCAACTTGACCTTCACAAATCAACTCGCAGGCCGCCTTAACAACGACAGATACCGGCGTTGTGAATTCGACAGCATCCGGCGCCGGCTGGACGGCAAATCCGCAACAGGACAACAAAAAAACCGTTAGAAATATGATACTCGATACTCTGTTTGTCATCCTTCGGCTCCACTCAGGACAGGTTTTGATTTTTGCCTTTTGTTTCATAAACATTCAGCAGCTTTTCCTGCACAACCTAAAACGTGTAGTTTGTGTTTGACCATATCTTTGATAGCTTCTCTGCCGGGGCCGAGGGATTTACGCGGGTCAAATTCGCTCGGCTTCTCGGCGAAAACCTGCCTGATTTTAGCCGTCAGGGCAAGTCGCAGGTCGGTATCGATATTGACCTTGCACATCGCCATCTTTGCCGCTTTGCTGACGGCCTCTTCGGGCACACCCATAGCATTAGGCATATCGCCGCCATATTTGTTGATAAGGTCGACAAACTCCTTCAGCACGCTGCTTGAGCCGTGCATAACAAAAGGAAAGCCCGGCAACTTTTCCGCACATTGCTGTATCACGTCAAAGGCAAGCTTTGGCTCTTTTTTGAATTTGTAAGCCCCGTGGCTTGTTCCACAGGCAATAGCAAGCGAGTCGCAGCCGCTTCTCTCGACGAACTCAGCCACCTGATTTGGGTCTGCCACGTGTTTGCTGACGTCATCGACTCCGACAACATCTTCTTCAATACCACCGAGTTGTCCCAATTCGGCCTCGACCACAACTCCGTGGTCGTGGGCATATTCGACAACTTGTTTTGTAATCTTGATGTTTTCTTCGAATGGCTTGCTCGAAGCGTCTATCATTACCGAGGTAAAGCCATCATCGACAAACTGTTTGCAGGTCTCGAAGGTATCGCCGTGGTCCAGATTTATTGCGATAGGTATGTCCGGATTTTCCTCGACCGCCACATCTATAATCGCCCGCAGATAACTGTTGCTCGCATATTTG
>QNBZ01000037.1 GCA_003644295.1 Planctomycetota bacterium | reverse complement strand
GTCAGGATTGGCGTATCGATTAGAGTAAAGCCATTGTCGTTAAAAAATCTGCGGATGGCGTCGATAACGGTGTGACGGATTTTGCCGATGCACCATTGGCGCTGAGAGCGCAGGTGCAGATGGCGATTTTTGAGCAGAAAATCAATCCCGTGCGATTTCGGCGTGATGGGATAATCACTGCTCTGGCCGATTATCTCGGCATCGGTTACTGCTAATTCATAACCGCCAACGCTCCTTTGCTCGGCTCTAACAAACCCTGTTACGGTCAATGACGATTCCTGGCCGAGATGTTTTAGCTTCTCAAAAATTTCGTCCGGCACTTTGCCTTTTTCAACAACGCACTGACAAAGCCCCGTGCCATCGCGGATGATTAGAAATTGCACTTTGCCACTTGAGCGTGATTTGTATAACCAACCTGCGAGCGCAGCTTGCCTGCCCTCAAAACCGGCTAAACAAGAGATTTGCGTGAACGAATTTGTCATATCTCCAATTTTCCACGAAGGTGGTTAAGTAGCCGGTCTGTCGAGATACGCACCTGCTCCATCGAATCGCACCGGCGGATTGTTCAGGTTCTACTTAGGGTTATTTTTTTGCTCGTCATCGGGCAGTTCCAGCAGACGAACATCTTCCATATCGACATCACGTCCGCAAGCCCGTTTGGACCTGATGAGGTCTTCTTTGGACAGAATAAAAAACTTCTGTCCTTGATAGGTTATGGTCTTCCGCCGATTCCAGGCATCTTGAAAGGAAACACCCGGGGTGCGGATTTGCACGTCAATTCTAACCCGGTCGTCGAAGACCGTAATCTCATTTGCCAGGACATCTTCGGTGTTTGTCATTGTAGCCGTAGCGAATCCAGCGTTTTCTAATGCCGTTAAAAGGCGCTGAACATTTTCGGCAGTGGCCTCAATCAAAATATCCAAATCGAAGGTGGCACGAGGAACACCATGCAGCACTGATGCAATTCCACCGATAACTACGTATTTAACCTCGTGCTGCTGAAATAACCTGAATACGTCCTGCAATCGGTTGAGCATGTATTCGAACCTTCAGACCGGGATTGACCGACAGAGCCAAATCGGTAAAACTACAGAAGACCTCTATACGTTCGGCCATCGATAATGACCGAAACCACATTGTCTTAGCCTCTATAGTTTCCTGCCGTCTGTCATGCCAAATTGTTTGTTTCATATATGTATCTTACCAGATTATACCCAAATTAGCAATAAAAAGACCGGAATTAAACCTCATCTCTGCTATACATCCAGCTTTTCACGTAAATGGTTTCTAAGCTGGTCGGTTGAAATTCGTATCTGGTCCATCGAGTCGCGGTCGCGGACGGTAACGGTTTTGTCCTCCAATGTCTGGCCGTCCACGGTAATACAAAACGGCGTGCCGGCTTCGTCCTGTCGGCGGTAGCGTCGGCCAACAGCGCCCTTTTCGTCATAAAAACAATTAAAGTATTTTTTCAGGTCGTTAGCGATGTTATGAGCAATATCCGGCATACCATCTCTTTTGACCAATGGGAAGATAGCAACCTTTACCGGTGCAAGAACGGGATGAAATTTTAAGAGGTTTCTTTTTTCGCCGCGAACCTCTTCCTCATCATAAGCGTCAACCAGAAAGGCCAGCGTACTTCTGTCTATGCCGGCGCTCGGCTCAATAACGTAAGGGATGTATCGTTTTTTCTTTTCGTTATCAAAGTATGACAACGGCCCTTTTTCATAATTATCAGCTTCTTCTTTCAATTCGATTTTTGTCAGGTCGCCGTTATTTTCGTACCAACTGTTAAGCGTTCTCATTCCCCGCTGATGCTGGCGAAGGTCGTAGTCCGTGCGGTTGGCGACGCCTTCGAGTTCCTGCCAGTCGCCGGAGCCGAACGGGAATCTGTATTCGATATCGACACAGCTCTTGGCGTAATGGGCAAGTTCATTAGTATCGTGTTCACGGAAACGCAGATTTTGTTTATTCAGGCCCAAATCGATGTACCAGTTAAATCTTGCTTCTTTCCAGTGTTCGTACCATTTTTCATCGGTGCCCGGCTCGCAGAAAAATTCTAATTCCGCCTGTTCAAATTCTCTTGTTCGGAAGATAAATGCTTTTGTGGTTACTTCGTTGCGAAAACTTTTGCCGATTTGGGCAATTCCGAAAGGGATTTTTACCCGTGTTGAATCGAGAACGTTTGCGAAGTTGGCGAAGATTCCCTGAGCGGTTTCAGGCCGAAGGTAGAGCGTCATTGAGTCGTCAATGTTGGCGCCCATCCGTGTTTCAAACATTAGCTTGAACGGCATCGGCTCGGTAAATGTCCCGACCGAGCCGCAGTTGGGGCATACTTTATTACTCAAATCCTGTGCGCCGGCGATAGCCGAGTTGATCGCGATATGTTCGGTATGTTCCTCGGCGCTCTGGTTTGTCTTTTCTTTCAGGTGGTCAACTCTGGTTCGGGTGTTGCACTTTTTGCACTCTGCGATTAAATCGGCGAATTTGTCTGCGTGGCCGCTGGCCTTCCAGATTAGCGGGTGCATCAGGATACTGCTGTCCAGCCCCACCACATCGTCGCGCATCTGGACGACCGCTTTCCACCATGCTTTTTTAACGTTGTTCTTCAATTCGACCCCGAGCGGGCCGTAGTCGTAACAGCTTGCCAGACCGCCGTAGATTTCACTGGACTGAAATATAAAACCACGCCGTTTGCACAGCGAGACAATATCATCGAGCTTGGTAATTTTAGCCATAGTCGGTTCCCTCGGTAGTTCAGGATTATCAATCGGCTCATTATATACAAAGAGTTATCAATTACAAGCATCGAGGAATGTCAAATAACCAATTGCAATAGTACAGGAAATAAGATATAATACTTTGTGATTTGTGTTTTATAACTTGTTTTCAGGAGCGAATATGTCTGGTCATTCACACTGGGCAGGAATAAAGTATAAAAAGGCGGCTAATGACGCCAAGCGCGGCAAAATATGGAGTAAGCTTGCACGGGTGATAATAGTAGCCGCCAAAAGCGGCGGGGGGGACCCATCTCAAAATCTTGCTCTGCGATATGCAATCGACAAGGCCAAGGCGGCCAATATGCCCAAAGACACTATTGAAAAGGCAATTAAAAAGGGAACGGGCGAAGTTGAGGGTGCCAGTTTTGAAGAAGTACTCTACGAAGGTTATGGGCCGAGCGGAGTTGCCATAATGGTCGAGGCCCTGACGGACAATCGCAACCGAACGGCACCGGAAATCAAACGGCTGTTCGAGAAACACGGCGGCTCGCTGGGAACAAGCGGATGTGTCAACTGGATGTTCAGCAAAAAAGGACTTATCACGGTGGCAGCCGACCAGGTCGATGAAGAGCAGCTTCTGGAAATCGCCTTGGCCGCAGGCGCCGATGATATGAAGACCACCGGCGGAGTTTATGAGATAACCTGCGAGCCGGCTGCTTACGAGAAACTAAAAGAGACGCTGAAGGAAAAAGATATAGCTACTCAGGTAGCTGAAATCTCGATGGTGCCGCAGAATACCATCCCTGTCGGCGACGAGGCAACCGCTAAGAAAATAATTTCGCTGATGGAGGCCTTTGAAGACAACGACGATGTGCAAAACGTATATGCAAACTTTGATATACCCGATGAGATAATGGCTCGTATCTCGTAGTGTGTATTGCGTTATGGGGTTGGTTGTTCGGAAAGAAATTTTATTCGCTGTTTTGCGTTCTTGTATTTTTCTTCGCCGAGTCGGCTGAAAATTTCTCTGCCGGGATACATTATTCTGAACTGACGGCGATAACTGTCCTCGATTTCAATCGCTTTTTCATAGTACCTCAGGGCGGTATTTGTTTTGCCGAGTTGCTCGGCGATTTTGGCCAATTCGATTCGCAGTCGGCCACAGCCGGGATAACGCTCAACGGCAAGTAAGCCGGTATCAAAAGCTTTATTTAGCCAGTTGGTTTTTACCTGCTGTGTCGAGTTCCCTGCAAGCAGTGTATAAACTTTAGTTAATTGCTCGAAATTTTTGAAGTCGGCCCGGTCGCGTTCGATTGCAGCAAGCAGGCATTTCTCCGCTTGCAATAATAAATTGTTTTGTTTAACCACGGCTGAAGAGAACCTTTGCAGATACAGCCGTCCGTTGAGCGATGGCGCAGCGGAACTTAAATAATCATCTGCCGCAGCGTTATTAAGCAGATTATGGGCTTTCTGGAATAAGCCGTTGGCAACGGCTTTGTGAGCCAGTTTTATTTTGGCGGTGCTTTTGGCTACTGGAATCAAAGCATAATTAAAACATATCCAAATCAATACCAAAGCCGCTGACACTATTAGTGTTTTTGTAAGAGGCGCAGGTTTCAGAGCGAACTGCGGTCTGGAATCCAGTGCTATCAGGGATGCTATTGCCGCCCAGAGAGTGGTAAATACGCCCGGCTCAAAAATGGCAAAGTCAATAGTGTTATGAATCAGCACGCCTGCCACAGCGCAGAAAAGAGCGGAACGAAAGACTGACTCCTGACCCCTGCTTACGACTTGCAGGGGCAGGATTCTGGCATCTGACCCCTGCTTACGACTTGCAGGGGCAGGATTCTGACTTCTGATTGTTAAGAGCCAAAAGCCGACGATAAAAGCAATTACCGGAGCGACATACAATATGAGTATTACATAGAGCATTACATCGAAGGGACCGGGAGGTATTGCCGGCATAACCACAGCTCTGATAAGTAATAGCCCAACTGATATGATGATTGCGAAAGGTATGGCTAATTTTCTGAAAGTTAGTTTAGATGTGTGAGATTTCTGTGATGGTGTTGCCGGAGCGGGCGAGATTGCTATCCACAACGGCAGTAGAATCATAGCTAAGAAGCCGGCCAGGCCGAGCGGGCCATATTGAGTGAGTATAGTTAACAGGAAATTGTGAGGGTTTGAAACGGTTTCCAATGCTCCAGCCGGCTTGTAATGGGGATAGAAATGTGCAAAGTTTCCAGGGCCGACGCCTGTAAGCGGATGGTCTGCATACATCCGGGCTGCGGCATACCAGTACTGCCATCTGACTAACATTGAATTTCCGCCCGGCAGCCGGTCGTGAGTTAATCCATAGGAGACGAGCAAACATCCGCCGATGACGACCAGTAATAAACAAACTATCAGTATCGTTTTTCTGTGCGCCTTTAGATGGTTACCGAAGCGAAGAGACACAACAAACATTACCGCCGCAATCAGAAACGCTATAATTGCTCCCTTGCTGCGTGTGATAACGAGGCCGAAGAGAACGGCTGCGACTGCAATACCGCAGGCGACAAGTGGTCTGGGCTCGGATGTACCGGATTTGCGGTTTTTAAGCTTTTCGATAAACAGGGCGATGGCGGCAAAGGAAGCCATTATCGCAAATGAGCCGGCGGAATTGCTGGTCGTGAAAAAACCACGGACTCCCCTGGAATAAATCCGATGTTCAAAAAGCATCTGCGCAAATGTACCTGGTTGTATGCCAAGCGGCTCAAGCATTGCTTCCGGCGCCTGCTCATATTGGTCTATCGTCGCCTGGTTACTGCTGAAAAATTGCTCGGCACACTGCCAGGCAGATACTACGCCCAGAGCGGCGATAACAACAAGCAGCAGTTTTATCTTTGCATTTGAATCCAGAATTTGCACCAGCAGCAAGGCCATAAAAACAGGCGCAGTAAGCACAACGAAATCGGTAATTGCAGCACGCTTGTTTGCAGCAGCAAAGCCGGCGATAAGACTGGCTATAATAAATAGGCACAGGCCGATTTCTACCGTGCTGAAACGGTACAAAAATCTTTTGCTGCAAAAGCTCCATACAAACCAGATAACACAAGAGGATATTAACACTGCCGATATTGATAAGCTGTACATACCGCCGCTGATATTAATTAGCTGATTAGCGGATTGGACATTTGGTGCTTCGGTAAGTGTTGTGCGGAGTGCAATCACGCAAAGGCAGACAGCAAACAGGACGTATTCAACGTACACAAGGCCTTTGCTTTTGGAAGGATTTGAATTAGTTTTGGCTATTGTCATTTCTGGAGGTAGTTTCAAAGACGGCAATTATCGCTAATATCATCACCGTTTGAGCAAATATCAAAGTAGCGCCTGTTAAATTAACCTGATAGAGAAAAGTTGCGCCAAGTCCGGTACAGAGCGTAGCCAGATACAGCGTCAGGACAGTTTGCGTATCGGTCAGTCCGTGTTTTTTTAATCGATGTGAGAAATGCTGGGTGTCGCCGACAAATGGGCTTTTGCCCTGGCTTATTCTCAGCAGTGTTACACTTATAAAATCATAGAGCGGAACGGCCATAACAAGTATTGGCATCAGGACGGAATACCATTGTCCGCTTTGGGCCTGGTGGTAGTAGGTGGTGCGCAAGGTCAGCAGTGCAACAAAAAAGCCAACCACGAGCGAGCCGGCGTCGCCCATAAAGATTTTGGCCGGCGGGAAATTGAATACCAGAAACCCGAGCAATGTCCCTATGAAAATAAAAGCCATAGCTCCTACGAAGACCTGGCCGCTTAATGCCGCTGCGGTGGACAAAACGCAACTGGCTATGACTGCGATGCCGGCTGCGGCGCCGTCCATATTGTCGAGGAAGTTGAAGGCGTTAATAATCAGGACTATCCAGAAGCCGGAAATGATGGTGGTTATTATCCTGCTTTCAATAAATAACTCAACCCGGACATCCGCAAAAACGGCGGCGGCTATCGCAACGGCGACCTGGACGGCGAGTTTGAAAAATGGGCCGAGATGTTTTTTGTCGTCCCAAAGCCCGAGTACAAACAAAGCAAGCATACACAATAATATAATTGCAAGCTGGCCGATTTTGCTTAAAAAGCCGGGGATGTGAATGGTAACGGATTCGCCGAGCCGGTCAAGACAGCCGGCAGCGGGGAGGAATTTTACTGCCCCAATGGCTGCGAGAATGATAATTGACAATGTTGTAAAGATTGCAATACCGCCGCCGAGCGGAACGGCAGTTTTATGAAACCTCTCCTCGGAAGGTATAGCCACAAAGCCAGTTCTGACCGCCCAGCTTTTGGTAATCGCGGTTAAAATGACCGACAACAAAAACGCTCCTGCCAGTAAAACCACTGCTAATATGGTTAATGTTTGAATCTCAGATACTCCATTAATAACGTTACTCATATTCAATAGACAATAGACAATAATCAATAATCAATAATCAATTCCTTTTAGCTGCTCCAGTAATTGGGTTCTGACCTTATCGAAAAAATCGAAGTAGCACTGCTGTTTGTAATCGGGGTAAGTATATGGTAAGGGGCGCCAGGTGCCTTTGTCAAAGATAAGCGTTACTTCAGCGTACATTTTTTTGCCGATATATATACGATGCGAATAGTTTTTTGTTGTTGCTAAAACCAGCTTTGACGGCTCGATTACGCCGGGGTCAAGATTGACCGGCCGGGGCAAAGCGGGTCCCAGTTGTTTAGCCAGCTTTTGTTCGAGTTTATTTGTTTTATGTTTGATTTTCGCTAAGTTGCCTGGGGCAATCAGCTTCTTGACACTGACAAATTGTCTTAAAATGTTTTCCCCGATTTCATTTTTGTAATAATCGGTTTTGTCGAATGGCCAAACATCACTTATAAGGTCGCATTTGCCAATTCTGGCGTTTATCATCTTAATCGCTGCGGCAAGGGCTGGCTCATCAGCCGCCAAAATCCCAATGAGCAACTTAACCGGCTTGGGTTCTTTTAGTTCCCACATAATTCGTCGAAGTCTGTCATTCTGAACGAAGTGAAGAATCCCATTATAGTCGTATAAGCGAGACCCTTCGCTGCGCTCAGGGTGACAACTGTGTCGTCTTGTTAGATGCTATTAGTTTTTCCTTTAGCGAGTTGACAAGCTCAATGGTTTTTTTCGTTGCTTTTTCAATACTGACTTTTTGGCTTTCTGTTTCAGTCCGCAATTTGATTTCGACGTTACCGTCTGCAACGGATTTTTTGCCTACGGTAACTCTTACCGGTATTCCGAGCAGGTCGGCGTCCTTGAATTTTACTCCGCCGCGTAATTGCCGGTCGTCTAATAATACATCAATACCTTCGCCGAGTAACTGATTGTAGATGTTTTCAGCGGTCTTTGCTACTTCTTCATCGTCCTGATTTACGGAAGTAATCAGAACCTCAAAAGGAGCGATGCTAATCGGCCAAATAATGCCGTTTTTGTCGTTTCCGGTTTCAATCGCCGCTGCGATAATTCGATTTATCCCGATACCGTAGCAGCCCATTGTACAGGTTTTCTCTTTGCCGGCTTCGTCGAGGAATTTTGCGCCGAGTTTCTCGCTGTACTTTGTTCCAAGTTTGAAGACCTGCCCGACTTCGATACCTTTCTTAAACATTAGTTTTTTGCCGTTGTATGTATCGCCTTCTACTGCGTTTCGGATGTCGGCAACGATAACGTTTTCGCCTTCGAGCGGAAAGTCTCTGCCCGGCACGACATTTTTGGTATGGTAGTCGGTTTTATTTGCGCCGGAGATACCAACCGCCATCGCTGCAACAGCATAATCGATAATCATTTTAGAGACCTTGTTTGCCATTCCAACAGGGCCGGCAAAACCAACTCCGGCTCCGGAGGTTTTTTCGATAGCTTGCTCATCAGCAAGCTCGATGTGCTTGCCGCCAAGAGCTTGTGTGAGTTTTTCTGTGTTGAGCTCGTGGTCGCCCCGGACTACCGCTACGACTACATCCTTATCGGCAGAGAGAATGAGCGTTTTGAGCATATCCTTCGGTTTGGTTTTCAGGAAATCGCACACCTCTTCTATGGTATGTGCATTTGGCGTGTGAACGTCCTGCATTGGCGGGATTTCAGTGCTTGTCTCTTGTTTCGGCAGCGGGTCAACGGCGGCCTTTTCGATATTGGCGGCGTAGGAATTGTCTTCGGTATGCACGATTACATCCTCGCCGTTTTCG
>QNBZ01000340.1 GCA_003644295.1 Planctomycetota bacterium | reverse complement strand
GAGCGCCATACTCGACATCTACTTCACAATGAACGACCGCCAGGCCCAGTGGGCTATGAACATCCTTAGCTTCAACAGCGAAAATAGGACAGTAGTAGGACAGTCAGGTGTGCACACTTCTGAAAAGCCTTCACAAGTTGCTCATTTCTGAGTACTTACAAGACCCATTGTAAAATTAACGGAGAGGGCGGGATTCGAACCCGCGGTACAGACAAAGCCGTACACGGCCTTTCCAAGACCGCTCCTTAGGCCACTCGGACACCTCTCCGAATTGGTAATTGGTTATATTAGTTTTGAGTTTTTTTTCTGCGGCGCTGAAAGAAATTCTGCAATTGCTCGCTGCATTCTTTTTCCAACACGCCGGCGGTAACTTCCAGCCGATGATTTAGCCGTTCATCCTGAACAATATGGTAAAGCGATTTACAGGCGCCCGTCTTCGGGTCGTCGCAGCCATATACCAGCCGATCCATTCTGCTCAAAACCAATGCGCCGGCACACATAGGGCATGGCTCCAGAGTAACATACATCGTGCAGCCACTCAATCGCCAGTTTTCCATCACTGTTGCTGCCTGTGTCAGAGCGATAATTTCAGCGTGGGCTGTCGGGTCGGCAAGCTGCTCTCTTTGATTATATGCCTTGGCGATTATTTGGTTTTTGTAAACAATCACCGCCCCAATCGGCACATCGCCGTTGTCTTCGGCAATTCCGGCCGCCTCAATTGCCGCCGCCATAAAACGCATATCTTCTTTGTTGTTACTCATCGCTTAAACCCAAATGTTAAGATGCAAAAGTTAAAACGCCAAAAGGTGGCGTTCGCTAAGGCGAATTATTGAATCCGCCTTCGATGGATAACTGATTTTACAATCGTTTTCGTGGAGTATAACATTTTATCAAAAAATCGGTAGTGTTGATTTGTGATAATAAAACGGTCGGGCTGATAATATCTATCCTTCTGTATCTGAAAATCGTCTTTTTCTTGTTTTTTGTCCTTGACAATTCTAAAACCATAGGTTAAATTAGGATAAAAAGGCAAGTTGGGAAGTTGCTGTGCCAGGGCAGTTTGATTAAGAAAAGAGGGATAGGTAAAATGAAAGATTTGTTCACAACCGGCGAAGCTGCTGAAATCTGCAAGGTGAGTCAGCAGACAATCATCAGATGTTTTGATGCCGGCAGGGTAAAGGGATTTCGCATCCCGGGCTCAAAATTCCGCAGAATCCCACGCCAAAATCTAATCAGATTTATGAGAGAGAACAATATTCCGCTGGACAATCTCGATTCTGGGAAAAAGAAAGTGCTTATCGTTGATGATGACGCTGAAATCGTTGAGCTTATAGCAGACGTCCTTGTCAGGGACGGCAGATTCGAGGTAAAAACCGCAGCCAGCGGTTATGATGCAGGGGTATTAACCCAGCAGTTCCGTCCCGACCTGATACTGCTGGATTATATGCTGCCGGATGTCAACGGCAGTGTTGTCTGTCGTACGATAAGAAAAAATCCGGAGTTCGAGAACATCAAAATAATTATCGTAAGCGGTGTGATAAAACAGGACGAAATCGACCATCTGCTGAAATCCGGCGCAGAAGATTTCATAAAAAAGCCGTTTAACATCGCCGGACTTACCGACAAAATCAGCGCTGTCTTACAGATGAAATAAATTATATCCATATCCGATTTGCGATTGGCGATTTTAATCGTAAATTAAATCAGCAAATAGAGAATAGATTGTCTAATGTCGGAAAAGAACGCAGATACAATCCGCCATAGGTGGACACATCAGGTAGAACTTGCTGTTGCTCAGCTTGATTCGATTTCAACCTTGCCATGCGTTGCCGCACGATTTATTTATCAGCTTTTGCAGAGCCAACTGTTGACTCCGGAATTCGATGATATAATTAAGTCGGACCCCGCCCTTACAGCAAGGGTTATCTCGATAATCAGCCAACAGGGTTTGAACTTCGGTGGTGAAAACTTTTCTGTTAGTCAATCGCTTGATAAACTGCCGGCTTATATCGTTCGCGACGCAGTTTTATCTGTCAAAGTCTATCAGAGTTTTGAGCGTGATGATAACAGAATCTCATTCAGGAAACAGCTTGTCCGTTATGCTGTTGCGGTTGCTTGCTGTGCCGAGCAGATAGCTGAAATTGAATCAGCTCAAGTGAATCCGAACCTAGCTTATTGTGCCGGACTGCTGCACAATATCGGTAACCTTGCTCTCGATGATGTGATGCCAAAGAGCTTTGCCCGTATGGTTGAAGAGGCAAAATTGCAAGGCGCTTCCATTTGTGATATCGAACGGAAACATCTCGGCGTGGATTATACAATCCTCGGCAAGCGACTGTCTCAAAAGTGGCGGCTGCCGGATGAGATTACATTAGCTATCTGGCTGCATCAAAGTAACGCTGCGATTGCGGAAAATATGCCGGAAGCGAGAATCGCCCAGGTTGTCCGGTTAGCCGGCGCTGTTGCACGTCAGTGCGACATAGGGCAGTCAGGCAGTTACGATTCGGCTGATTTGCCGGCGGCAACCGTACAATTGCTTTCGATAAGTACCGAGCAACTGGGG
>QNBZ01000339.1 GCA_003644295.1 Planctomycetota bacterium | reverse complement strand
GCCCAAAATCAAACGTTATGGACTACTACCTATATTATACGCTCTACAGTATGCAAAAAGACACCAATTTGCGTATACTATTCATCATTTTGCGTTGCGAGCTGAATTATTGTTGCCTTTTGCAAATTCTGTCTGGAGTGCGGACGGTTATCCCTGAACATAGTCGAAGGTAAAGACCACAGGGCAAATATAGCCCCAAGCGATAAAAGTATTACCGTGGCCGGCTCCGGATTTGTAATCATAAGCTCGAAACTACCCAATGTACCAACGTCCCAGTAAAACGCATCGTAAATTCGGAGTCGCCAAAAGCCACAGGTATTCTCGCCATCAAATTCAGAGAGTTCGTATGGTTCGAGAGGCCTGAATCGGCCGGTAAAAGGCGGCTGGGCTTCTTCGATTGGGACTTCAGCTTCATCGTCAAATATGGTGTTTGTGTAATTCGGGCCTTCAAAAAACTCACGAAAATTATACATATTCAAGCATACTATCGTACTGAAAGGGCTTTGGATAAAAAGCTGCAAATCGAATACGTTGGTATGCGTCAAACTGATGCGGACATCAATATCGGTGATGATATGGCTGTCCTTAATTTCTACGATTGCATCAGTCATCCAGCCCTTGCTGGCGTCCGGGTCTGCTGGGATTCGCAGCTCAAACCGGCCGCCGTAGATATAAACCGGGCCGGCTAAGACAGGAAAAGAAAACCCCACCGCAATAACAAGAATTGCCACACCCCCTCGTACTGCGCTGCGGGTGCTCATTCAAGGCGGTAAATTTCAAATTAACAAAACGCCCAAGATAAACCCTTCGACTTCGCTCAGGGCAGGCCTGGGGGTTTAACAAGGATGTTATTTTACTTCAACAACCGAGTTAAATCCGCCGAAGGGATTTGGCTCTGTTTGCTCGTTGTATGGGTCCTGCTGCCACTGTCCGTCCACGACCAGCCGATATCGATACTTGCCGGCAGGCAGTTTTAATTTTGTCTGCCATACTCCGCTTTCGCCAACTTTTTCCATCAAGGTCTTCGTCGGCTGCCAATTATTAAAGTCGCCGGCAATCTGGACGCTTTTGGCACGCGGATACAACGTTACAAAAACAATTGCATTATCTATCTGGTTGACGCCATAATAATCAGACAGCTTGGCGTCAACGCCTTTATCAGCGTTCGTCTGACGGCGTTCAGCGTTCGGTTCTTTGCTATCCGCTGTCCGTTGCCCGCTATCCGCTATCTTATTTGGTTCTGCCATCCGCAGCAGCTCATCAGCGGAACTGCTGATAGATTCAAGTTGACCGGCCAGTGAGTTGACAAGCTCGTGTCGCTTCCGTTTCGGTTCAGAGGCGACGACCTCTTCGGCCAGTGCGCGAAAGTCCGCCCGGCCTTTGCTGGCAGGGTCGTATTCACTAATCGGCTGGCCGAAACTGGCAGCTTCCTTGATTTTAGTATTGAAATTGACCGTAGTAGCGAACATTTTGTCGGAGAAATGGCTGCGCAGTTCGGCTAAAATTTCTCTGGCCATTTTCGTTCTTACGTCATACATACTGGCCAAAACCCTGACGTTCACCTGTTGTTCGCATCGTTCACAGAGAATATTCAAGGTCTCAAGCTGCCTACTAAGCCCGTGCAGCGAAAAGTAACCGGTCTCGACCGGCACAATAACATCGGTAGCCGCCCTTAAAGCATTAAATGTCAATAGTCCGACAGCCGGTGGACAATCTATTATTACGTAATCATATTCGTTCTTCACTTCGCCCAAGACGTCTTTGAGGCAGTCTTCTCGCTCGACAACTCCGGCCATCTGCTGTTCGAACGCAGAGAGGTCTATATTAGCTGGGGCCAACTCAAATTTGTCGCTAATCTGCCAGAGTATCTCCGTCAGCCGAATTGGCTCGTTTCTGCTCTTGCTTATCAACACGTCATAAACGCTTTGCTCTATCTGCTCTTCCGGCACAGCAAGCCCGACCGCACAATGCGACTGCGGGTCCATATCAACCAGCAGCGTTCTCTGGCCGGCATCGGCAAGTGCGCTTGCCAGGTTTATCGAAACGGTTGTCTTACCACAGCCGCCCTTTTGATTAACAATCGCTATAATTCTCATAGTTTTTCCGCTGCTCTCAAAACAACGTCTCCATAATGCCAATTCTACGGCCAAAAAGCCCTTTTCAATACTAAAAACGGATAATAACCCTTCTACACTATTCGGCAAAAAACGTTGAAAAACTTTATCTTTTTATGGGACGAGCCGATAAAAAACCCAAATAACAATGTGAATAGGCACAAAGAAGCAAAGGAACAAAGGCACAGAATAAATCATACCCCACGATAAACCGATGCTTGGCGTCGTTGTGTTCAGGCCTACAATCAGGGCTGTAATTGAAATACATTTTGAACATATCTGTTTGGAAAGGTGCATTATGGCACGGATGAATTGCAAACAGTGAGTAGGGGACACAGTTAGAGCGCCGTTCGGTCCGGAGTTTTTCCAGTATTTGAGTCCGGCGAAGAAGTAGATTGAATCAAAGCCAGCGGTAAAACCAAAACAGCAAGAAACCCCCGGTGGAACCG
>QNBZ01000338.1 GCA_003644295.1 Planctomycetota bacterium | reverse complement strand
CCTGTTTATTAAACTTCATATACACACCATCTGATGTCTTTAAGTCATTTACAGCATTCCAAGGAGTAGTTATTACATTACCATCTACATCCTTAAGGGCTACAGTACTTCCAGATAGCTTAGTCATCTCACCTCTTAGTACTGAACTGTTAGACTGAAATACTGTATTAACATCACTTCTAAGGAACTTACCTATGAAGGGGATGTAGTCAGTACCAAACTTACCTTGTCTTCCTGGTACTACAGTCATCTCTGGATTAACATCTACTATCTTAATTATACCATTCTCATCTACTTCTGTCCTAATATTAGGGTCCATATCAAAGTCCTTAGTAAAAGTATCCCCCTCTCTACTCATAGCTCTTGCATGTGATATAGCATGAGTACCTGATAAGGCTCCTCCTATTAAACCTAGTGTACCACCAAAGCCTAGTCCTATTAGTCCTGCTGATAGCATATGTGTATCTAACCCTTGCTCACCTAGTACAGCCTCATCTATAACATTAGCTGCTGCTCCTGACACTGCACCTGTAGCTGATACTGTAGCAATGTGCATAGCTCTAGTAACTTGTTTACCTACTTGAAATGCCTTACCTGCAACACCTGCAAATGGAATAGCAGAAGTAGGTGATGCTAATGCTGGTAGTGCTCCCATTAGAAGCTGTCTCCCTAAGCCATCTGCATCTATAGACCTTTGAGAGTCTGCAAATATCTTTCTTCTTTCATATATCTTAAGAGCATGTGAAGCAGACCTAGCCTGTATCATCTCTCTCTTAGTCTCTATATCTGCTCCTTCATATACAGAGGACACAATAGGGTCACTCATATCTAATGAATTACTATCATCCTGTAGTGTATTATATCTTAGACTAGGATTATTATATACTAGTCCTACAGGGTTAACTGTATTATAGTAATCCTCACTAGTACTCTCCCTAGGTTCTTTACTTAAAGTAGGAGCCTCACCTACAATAAAGTCTTCTACTTTAACTTCTGCCATATAGCTCTTCTCCTTATTCTATTTTGTATATCTTATTTCTCTTTCTGACATATCCCTCAGGTAACATATTGTTATGCTTATCTGTAATATATCCTGGTGTAGTCACTAATCCTGTCTCATCTTTACTTCCTATACTAATAAAATCATCTTGACTGATAGATATAGCATTTAATAGTAGTTCCTGTGTATCCTTAGGTAAGTTAAGTACTCTCTCTTGAGATATAGTTGTAATAAGAGTATCTACTTTCTGTAATACTTTCTTATTAATATATTGATTATAATTGTACTGTGCCTTAGTTACATCATCTCTAGTATCATTATCTACTTCTACAGTATCAGGTGTACTATGTAATGCTTTAACTTCCTTAAGCTTCTGTAGAGACTCTTCATAAGTTCTAGCAGTAAATAAACTCCTAAATCTATTTACCATACCTGGGAAGCTACTACCTACTGCTTGACTTACTGTATCATATACATCTACAGACTCAGCTACTATACTATTTAATTTATCTGCAGCCTTAGAAGTAATTACATCTACTACAGGAATAGGATTACCTGTTATCTTCTTAATCTTCTCTACCTGCTTGTTCTTAACCTCTATATACTTATCAATATTAATTGCCTGACTATTGCCTCCAAACTCATCTACTACTTGTATAGTACCATTAGGTAAAGATATTACATCTCTGTCTCCTTCCCCTATATACTCTAGTACAGCCTTAGCATCCTCTCTAGGCAACAAAGATAACTTCTCAAAAGGGTCTTCCCCCATAGAAGTATCCACCTTCATCTTATCTTTAAACATTCCTCCATAATCTTTAGACTGTGATAAGAAGAACTCTCTTACTTTACCTTCCTGTACCTTAGCTACTTTAGGGTCTATATTATTAAGAGCTATCATAGTTCTATAATAAGAAGCATATTGTCTTCCTAGCTTTGTTTGGTGGTCACTCATAGTATTCTTCAAGTCTTTAGACATAGGGTTATAAGTGTCCTTAGACTTATTATAATACTCTCTACCTTTTGCTATATCATTAGGATACAGCACACTAGATATACCTTGTACTGCCATAATCTCTAGATACTTATCTTCAGTAAGAGACTGTCTTAATGCTGTACCCCCTCTATCTTGATTATTAATTACCATCATACTATCTACTATAGTATCTAACTCTACTTGAGACTCTGACTGATTAAACCTTTGAAATAAAGTATCCCCTACCTCTAAGCCATAACCAGGATTATTAACTACTGCTTGTATAAAAGTAGTGTAGTCACCTGAAACTAGAGCATTAGTAGCTGTATTAGTAACTTCCTTCTGCCAAGCCTTCTTAGCTACATCAGGTATATTCTCTCTTCTATCAGTAGGTGTGTTTCTAGAGAGGAAAGTAACTCTAGTAACATTATCTGTATATGCTTTATTGAGGTCCTTTATAGCTGCTTGTTGAGCTAATGGTTTAGCATAGGCTGTAACTATGTCACCACCATACTCCATAGGATTTGGGCCTATAGAGGTATCAGACAGATATTGATTCTTAGCATCTGCTACTCTACTTTGTGACATAAGT
>QNBZ01000337.1 GCA_003644295.1 Planctomycetota bacterium | reverse complement strand
CATTCTTTTACATCCTGCAAATCAAAGTTGTTTTTTAGTTTGTTTATACCGCCGGTTGCAGCACATGCTCCGAGTGCAATAAGGATTTTAGCCCTGCTTCTTATAATCCACAATCGCTCTTCGTCTGCCGGCCGTGTTATAGAACCTTCCACAATAGCGATATCGTATTCGTGGCTTTTCTCACTCATTGCCTCTCGCCATTCGACAACATCAACGCTGCCCACCAAATCCAGAATTTCCTCTTCGAGATTTACAATCTGAAGCTGGCAGCCCTCACAGCACGCAAAATCAAAAATAGCTATTCTTGGTTTGTTCATTGTTATATTGCCTCCGGCACAGATGCTAAATCGGAATAACGGAATACAGGGCCATCGATGCAGACATACTTATCGTTTATCTGACAATGTCCACATTTTCCTACTCCGCACTTCATTCTTCTCTCAAGATTAACGAAGATTCTTTCGTTCGGCACTTTGCTTTCCGCAAGGGCCATCAATACAAACTTGTACATAATCGGCGGGCCACAAATAAAGACACAAGCATCTGAAAGCTCCGCTTCTATCTTCGGAATCAACGTGGTTACCACACCTACGTTACCATACCAACAATCATCTACCTCATCCACAGTTTCTATAAGGTTAATATCGTCCCTCTTCCTCCATGCAAACAGTTCGGAATGGAAAAATCGCTGATTTGTACATTTTGTTCCGAGAAGCACGGTAAGATTAGCGTAGTCATCGCGGTTGTCCAGCACATAATTAATAAAGGAGCGCTGCGGCACCAGGCCAATTCCACCACAGATAAAAACAAGGTTTTTTCCCTTTGATTCATGGATAGGATAACAGCCATTGCCGTAAGGGCCGCGGATGCCGAGTTTGTCGCCGGGTTTGAGTTTGTGAATCCTGCTTGTTACGTTTCCAATCTTTCGAATGACCAATTCAAATCCGTCCTTCTGTGTTGGCGAGGAAGAAATCGAAATTGGCACTTCGCCGAGGCCCGCAACAGAGACTTCCACAAACTGGCCCGGCTTGTACTCCAGCGCAACATCATCCATTGAAAGGTGCATATATAATTCAGTAAAATTCATCATCCTGGTTTTGTTTATCGTAGCCGGTCTTGGCAGGTAAATATCTTTTTCTGTAGCGCAACTCTGAGACATCAATGAAACTCCTTATGCTCACGTCAACATAATTAACTGTTAATCAATACCTATATCTTCGACCAGTTTGTTATATATACTAATCGGATTGGCAATATCCGTCAGGCAGGCATTTATACATCTTCCACAGCCGACACAGGCGATTTGTCCGCCGATTTTAGCCGGCACATACTTGGCCTTTCTATAAAGCCGATGGCGAAAACGGTCGGCGCGTTTTGCTCTGAATTCGTGTCCGCCGGCAACCCTGGTAAAACCATCCAACAGACATCCATCCCATATTCTTTTGCGCTCACCTGTTTTTAAATCCCAGCTAACATCGTCCTGAACGTTGAAACAATAACAGGTCGGACATACCTGATTGCAGGAACCGCAACTAAAACAGGTCTTTGCCTTTTCTTCCCATATAGGATGCTCATAAGCTTTTTCCAGAAGTTTTGGTAAATCCGACGGTTTACATTTTAACGGATGATTATTCAACACTTCCTGGTTTTTGTCCCAAACTTGTTGGCGTTTCTTCAAATCTTGCTCACTGACTTTGACTGCTTCGGTTGCTTTTGACAGCAGAGACCGGCCTTTCTCAGTGGCGGCCTCAGCCACATAACCATCGCCAATATTGGTCAAAAGGATATCGTAGCCGTCTTTCACCGTTGCAGTTCCCATTGAAGAAGCGAATACGTTTTTTGATGGTGTTTCCACATCACATGCAATTATGGTCGCATTGTTACGCCTGGTCATATAATGTTCGTCATAATTGTCCTGGCTAAAAAGCTTATCCATCTGGTTTATCGCCATCATATCGTAAGGATGCACACCAATCAGGATAAACCTCTCATTGTCATAGTGTGATTTATATACGCCTTCGGTTTCGTAAGTCAGAAGGGTTTCAACCGGCGGCTGAAAATACTTCTTTGGTGGTAGAAGTGTAATGTCGTAGTCGAGTCTTAAATCTTTAGCCGATTCAAGCGGCCCGAAGTCGAATTTGTCGCCTTTGGCTTGTACTGCTTCAACTTTTTCCGTAGATAAAAGACAGTCAACGAAACTCACCAAAGCATTTTCACTTAGTTTTTTCACGCTCATTTTCTTATTCCAGCCAAAAGTTCTGCGAATTACAACAGATATTACATCAGCAAACCACTATAACAGGGTAGTTATATAGCTCTCAAAGCACTAATGGAAAGAGCTGGATTCGAACCAGCTCATCTCGCGGCATTTTAGAAGATGATAGTTTAGAATGCAACACTTTTTTTCAAATAAATTTCTACGATATATTATCATACTATCGCTCTTTGAAAAAATGTCATTTCGACCGGAGTGAGCAAAGTGAACGAAGCGGAGAAATCTGTTTTTTAATAGATTTCTCGACTTCGGACTCTGCGAGTCCTTCGCTCGAAATGATTTTATGAAAGCGT
>QNBZ01000036.1 GCA_003644295.1 Planctomycetota bacterium | reverse complement strand
ATTCAGCGGTTATCGGCTTCATAGAGCACCTTCCCTTCTTTTAGGATGTCCTGCATAAATCCGTCGCCCATTTTTACACGTTGTCGTACTTCTTCGGGTGTGCGCACGATTAGGTCCACGGGAAACCGTGGCCGTAGTTTCAGGCGAATTTCTACCGATTTATCAATGCTTCTGCCCTGAAACGGCCAAATAACCAATAGATCAACGTCCGAGTCAGACGTAGCTGTACCTTCGGCATACGAACCAAAAAGTATGACCTTTTCAGGATGAAATTCTGCCCCTATTTGTTGGCTAAATCGTTCTATTTGATTCATTGCAAACATTTGCTTTTAATATACCAACAATTGCCACCACAGGGCAAGATTATAAATAAAATTCAGACAAAGGGAAGTAAATGGCAACAGCAAAGGCGAGCCAGGAAAGAAGATTACGGGGCCAGAAATACGTCAGCTTCGCAGGACGGCACTTCAACGCCTTGATATACATCGGTGCCCTGCAATGTGAATATATCGTCTGTGGAAATGTCGGTATGACGCTTTTTGATGAATTTGTAACTGCCGTCGCCAAACAAAACGTTCTGGCCGCGACGATTGTGATTGATACTGTTGATAGCTAACAGGTCTTTGTTTAGTTTAAGAAGGAATTGTCCGGAGTAATCATTTGGAAGTTTTTCAAAAAGCGGGTTCAAATCGGCTATCAAAACTTTTCGGCCAGCCGAACTCTTCTTATCGCCTTTATTGCCACTTATCCGGAAGCTGTACGTTACATAGCCCCTGCCGGGGAAATCGTTGTAGTTGTTGATTTCCGAAGTACCAAGCCGGATTACCCTGCCTTTTTTTCTGCCCGGACAAATGAAATCAGAGGGCTCGACATATTTACCCTTTACCAGCAGCCATATATGCCGGGTGTTGGAGTAATTTTCTTTGCCCTGACTGCCCACTTTCCACCAGGGGTCTCCAGCCACTGTTGCCACAGCCGGTAGCGCACCGTCGTGGTCGGAGCTGTACTGGCTTATCCCATCGAATATCCGGGCCAGTTGCATCTGGCACTGATGCTGCCAGGATTTTTGACGTGCAAAGTTCAAAGGAGCGATTAAAACCCCCACTATAAATACAATCACCGCCGCCGCGGCTACGGTTCTGCCTAAGTTCCACCATAACCGACTTTTAGTTGCAGTGGTTTGGCTTTCTTCGGCCTCAAGCAGTTGCTCCAGCCGAAGCTGGCTTGAACGCGCAAGATTGTTCAACCGTGAAATTGTGTCCTCGGCCAAATCCCCCGGGCAGGTTTCCGGCCGCAGACCGCCAAGCGGCGCAAGCGCTGCGCTTAGCTTTGAGTGAATTCCAGCAGCTTCATCATTCGAAGATATTAACCGCTCGGCCTCTGTGGTTTGCTCCCCGGTCGTCAGGCCGATGCAGTAGTCAAATAATAACTGCTTCTGCGGATTGCTTAATCGAGTCATTTAGCTTCTTTTGCTCCCAACTGCCGCTTTCCAGTCTTTGGCAAAACGGCCAACTGCCGTGTGCAGCCGGCTCTTAACCGTTCCGATAGGTATACTTAAAATCTGTGCCATTTGTTTGTAAGAAAATTTGTTAAAATAAGCCAAAACTAATATTTCCCGCAGATTTTCCGGCATATTCGCTATAACTGCCCTGACAAGCGATGCAGCTTCATTCCTTTGCAGCTCGTCAAAAGGCGCAGTACTGTCAGAAGTCAGCGCATCCAGCATTTCGTCGAACGACATTTCCTCGGATTTTGTGATAGTTCCTATAGTTGCTGTGGCTGTTCTCTGCTGCTTGCGAAGGGCGTCTCTGGCTTTATTTGCAGCAATTGTAAATAGCCAAGGGCGCAAAGAGCGAGTTGAATCGAAACTGTCCCTGCTGATAAATAACTGCAAAAAGGTTTCCTGAAAGACGTCCTCTACAAGGTCGCTGCGATTCAGAAAACGTTTCAAAAAGGCGTAAAGTCCTTGTTTGTAGCGATTTACAATCCCGCGAAAGGCAGCTTCTTCGCCAGCGGCGAAACGGCTAAACAATTCAGCATCAGTTAATTCATTCAAAACCGGCTCCGTAATCCAGAGACTCAGAAAATCTTCGATAACAACGGCATTATAAGCGATTTACAACTAAATCAAAATCTTTAATTACCCAAAAGCACATTATAAAGAAAAACCGTTCTCCGAAAAATGAACGTAGTACATCATAACATTTGATTTTAGCGGTTAGGTGGAAATTGCCGATAGAACTTTCAAAATGTCATTTATCTGAAAGGAATCGGTATGAACAAGAAATACATTGTTCGGCTCACGGTGCAAGAGTTAAACTAAAAAGATTATACCCACAAATTCAAATGTTATGAGGTATTACTGCAAAACGAGATGGGTATATTCAGCGATGTTATATCAAGGAATATAGGACCACCAAAATCTGCCAAACTTGATGTCAGCCAGCGTTTTTGGAGTTAAGCCGGCCAACAGATTTGTCGATTAAACAAGAGCGCAATCCTCTTTGTCATTGTGAGTCAACCAAAGGTTGGCACGGCAATCTCAAATATGACGGTTGAGATTGCTTCATCGCTGCGCTCCTCGCAATGACAAGGAGAAACGCTTATGAACTTATGACTGCTTATGGAGAAGTAGAAATGCCGAAGGTTCGCAGCTTCACGATTCTGCCGGCACTGCCGGAGCCGTTGAAGGATTTGGAGGTAATCGCCAAGAATATGTTCTGGGTCTGGAACCCGGAGTCCATAGCGCTGTTCAAACGCATTGACAGCAACTTGTGGAGAGCATGCGGTCATAATCCCGTGAAACTTCTCGGCAGTGTCTCGCAGGAGCAACTGGAAGCTTTGGCTGAAAATCAGGGCTTTCTGTGTGAGTTGCGGCGGGCTGTGGAAAAATTGAAAGCGTATCTTGACAGCCCGGGATGGTTTGAACAAGCCGTGTCAGAGGATACCAGCCAAGTTATTGCGTACTTCAGCGCCGAGTTTGGAATTCACGAATGTCTGCCTATCTATTCCGGCGGTTTGGGAGCGCTGGCAGGCGACCACTTAAAAAGCGCTTCTGACCTCGGTGTACCTTTAGTCGGGGTTGGCCTTCTGTATCAGAAAGGTTATTTCAGTCAGTATCTGAACATAGACGGCTGGCAGCAGGAAGTATATGTCGAAAATGATTTCTACAATATGCCTGTCGAGCTGGTTCGGGATGAGAACGGCCAGCCGGTAACAATCAGCGTAGAATTCCCGGATGGGCCTGTCTACGCTCAATTATGGTGTGTTTCTGTTGGCAGGGTGAAGCTGTATCTGCTGGATACTAATATCGCTGCTAATTCGCCACACGACCGTGTAATTACCGCAAACCTTTACGGCGGCGACCGTGAGATGCGAATTCGCCAGGAGATTATGCTCGGTATCGGCGGCTTAAGAGCGCTGACTGCTATGAACATTAAACCGACTGTCTGCCATATAAACGAAGGACACGCCGCCTTTATGGCGCTGGAGAGAATCCGCCAGTTGCGAAACGAAGGCAAGATGAATTTTGACGAGGCGATGGAAGCTACGAAATCGGGAAATGTCTTTACAACGCATACTCCGGTAAAGGCCGGCCTTGATGAATTTCCCTCTGAGATGATGGAGAAGTACTTCGAAGGTTATTTGCCCGGACTTGGCATAGATAAAAAGCGGTTTTTAGGATTGGGCAGAGTTAGTCCGAAAAACGATAACGAGTCATTTAAGATGCCGATTCTGGCTATGAGGTTAAGCTCATACAGAAACGGTGTAAGCAAACTGCACGGGCAGGTCTCACGAGAGATGTGGGCGATGCTCTGGCCCAATGTGCCGGTTAGCGAAGTGCCTATCGCATCGGTTACCAACGGCGTGCATATCAAAAGCTGGCTGTCAGAGGAGATGAATTCTTTATATGAAAGATATATCGGGCCGAACTGGAGCGATGGAATGGTCGATACCTCGATATGGGAAAGCGTTGACCAGATTCCGGATGAGGAGTTCTGGCGGACACATCAGCGATGCAAAGCGCGCCTGATAACTTTCGCCCGCAGTCGGCTTAAGGCACAAATGCAGCGGCGGGGTACTTATCATACCGAGTTGAACTGGGCTGATGAGGTTCTCGACCCGGAGGCGCTGACCATTGGTTTTGCAAGAAGATTCGCAAGCTACAAGAGGGGCAATCTGCTGCTTAAAGACCAGAATCGGCTTGTAAAACTGCTCACCGACCAGAATCGGCCTGTTCAGATTATTTTTGCCGGCAAAGCTCACCCGAAAGATACCCAGGGCAAGGAGATTATTCGCCAGATTATTCACTTTGCCAACAAGTATGATGTAAGAAGGCGTATGGTGTTTCTGGAAGATTATGACATCAATGTCGCAAGGTTTCTCGTCCGAGGCGTTGACATTTGGCTCAATAATCCTCGCAGACCTATGGAAGCCAGCGGCACAAGCGGTATGAAAGCGGCAATCAACGGCGCATTGAATGTGAGCACTCTGGACGGCTGGTGGTGTGAAGGGTATAAACCGGAACTCGGGTGGGCTATCGGCGCAGGCGAAAGCTATGAAGACGCCGGTTATCAGGATATGGTCGAGTCGCAGGCGATTTATAATATGCTGGAAAACGAGATTGTTCCCTTGTTTTACACTCGCTCATCCGACGATTTGCCGCGGGCGTGGATGCACAGAGTGAAAAATTCTATCAAGCGGATAACGCCACAATTTAATACGCACAGAATGGTTGGTGAATATACGCAGAAGTTTTATGAACCGGCTGCGTCTAAATGGCGGTATTTGACCGAGTCGGCTTGCGCAAGAGCCAGGGAGTTTTCGATGTGGAAATCCAATATGAAGACGGCTTGGCCTGAACTTGAAATCGAGGATGTGCAGGTAGAAGTTCGCAACGGCCAGCCAGACGCTTGGCCAAACCTCAAACAATCTCATATTAAGGTTGGCTCGGAGGTGCGTGTCAATGCGTTGGTCAAGCTCGGCAAAGTCGACCCTGACGACGTTTCTGTTGAGCTTTATCACGGCCCGGTCGATACCTGGGGGAACATCAAAGACGGCTCAGCCGTGAGGATGGGTTATAAAGAATCATCAGGCCAGGATGGCCTACATTGGTTCACTGGCGTGATGCCCTGCAAGAGCTCCGGTCGCAGAGGTCTTTCCGTACGAGTTCTGCCCAAACACGCAGACCTTGTTAACGCCTGTGAGCTGGGCCTGATTCTCTGGGAAACAACTAATTGAGATTACTCATTCTCTTTATTGCTTATAAGCTTATAAGCGTTCTCAGCCGAGTCAGCGTGCTCAAGCTCTCGCTTGAATTCTTCGTCAAGCATCAGCCGACTTACTTTGGCCAGCGCCTGGATGTGCGGACCGGTCTGGTCGGCCGGCGAAACCAGTAGAATGATAATTTTTACCGGCTTCCCGTCAACGCTTGCAAAGTCAATCGGCTCGTCTGCGATGCCTACCGCCATAACGAGTTCCTTGACGGCTTTACATTTGCCGTGAGGAATGGCGATGCCGGAACCGATGCCGGTACTGCGGGTTTTCTCACGTGCCAATACCGCTTCTAATACGACGTCTCTGTCGCCGAGCAGTCCCTCGGCGGCAAGCAAATCCACCAGCTCGGTTATTACGGAATTCTTATCCTTGCCTTCCAGCGGAACTTTAACGCAACTGGGCTGTAGTACCTGTGTCAGAATCATTTCAGTTATAGTAAAATATACCGGTCTCCTGAATTTATACAAACCATTTATTATACCGGATTATTAAGTTAATGACAACAACTTTAAGAAAAAATTTGAATTTATTTTTACCGGGCTCATTTTCTATTTTCCCCCTTTACATTCTCATAACGTCAAGCTAAAATGAAATATATCGAACGAAATACGAGATTAGCAATGGAAAAGATAGAGCTTTACGACACGACTCTCCGAGATGGTATGCAAGCCGAGGGTGTCAGCTTCACGCTGGAAGATAAGCTCTCGATTGCCAGGCGCCTTGATGAGTTTGGCATTGATTATATAGAAGGCGGGTACGCAGCTTCCAATCCTAAGGAGATGCAGTTCTTTCAAAAAGCGGCTGAACTTGGTCTGAAGAATTCAAAAATCGTGGCGTTCGGCAACACCCGCAGAGCAGATAGCAAAGCTTCCGATGATGTTTCGCTCAATGCAATAATCGCCTGCCGTACGACGGCAGCTACATTGGTTGGTAAAACATGGGACCTGCACGTAACCGATGTGCTTGGCTGTTCTCTCGATGAGAATATTGCGCTCTGTGCCGAGTCGGTAGAGTTCTTAAAGAAGCGTGGGCTCGAGGTGATTTTCGACGCTGAGCATTTCTACGATGGCTATAAAGCCAATCCTGAATATGCGATGAAGGTTCTGGCTGTCGCCGCTGAGGCCGGCGCCGATGTTCTGGCTCTTTGCGATACCAACGGCGGTTCTTTGCCGGACGAAGTGTATGAAATTACCGGCGCGGTCCGCAAACAGATAAGTCCGATGACAATCGGCATTCACACCCACAATGACAGCGATTGTGCAACAGCTAATTGTCTTGCCGCCGTCCGGGCCGGCGCTCGACACGTTCAGGGTACTATAAACGGCCTGGGCGAACGATGCGGCAACGCAAATTTGTGTACGGTGATACCCGACCTTATGATTAAAATGGGTTTCGATGTTCTTAGCCCGGAAAAAGTCAAAACGCTCACCGAGGTGTCGCGATTCATTTTTGAAGTCGGTAATCTGACGCCTGTAATGAATATGCCTTATGTCGGCGAAAGCGCTTTCGCACATAAGGGGGGTCTTCACGTGAACGGCCTGCGTAAAAACAAGCGTACTTATGAGCATATCGACCCGGAACTTATCGGCAATGAACGGCGCTTCCTTATATCGGAATTGAGCGGCAAGTCAAACGTTCTGGCCCAGCTTGAAAAGGCAAAAATCGCCGAAGACAAGAAATTAGCCAAAGAAATCCTTAACCGTGTTCAGGAGCTTGAAAACCAGGGCTATCAGTTCGAGGCAGCAAACGCCAGCTTCGAGTTGCTTGTCAAAAAGATTATGGGTACATATAAGCCGTTCTTCGAGCTTGTAAAATATCACGCGGACGTTGAAAAACGCGCAACAGGTCAAATAGTTACCGAAGCTACTGTAAAGCTCAAGGTTGGCGACAGAGTGGAACATGTCGTCGGCGAAGGGGACGGCCCTGTTGATGCTCTTGCCGCGGCACTGCGAAAGTCGCTGGAGAATTTCTATCCCACTGTCAGAGACGTTCATCTGATTGATTATAAAGTTCGGGTCGTTAACGCTCGTGCCGGAACCGCCGCCCGCGTTCGTGTAATAGTCAAATCGCGGGACAAAAATTCAATCTGGGGCACGGTCGGCGTTTCCGAGAACATCATCGAAGCTTCCTGGCAGGCTCTTATGGACTCAGTCGAGTACAAATTACAAAAAGACAAACAATAATTCAATGCGGATTGCTTTCGATTTTAATCCGATTCTTATAAACAGATTTTCCGGTTTCTATACTTATGGGACAGGCCTGCTGCGCGGTATTGAAGCCCTCGACGAGAAGCCGGTGGTTCTGCTTTTTCACTCCAGGCGTTTTTCCGAACAGGCAAAACCGGTGAAGAAAAGATTGGGGCATTGGGCGCAACTTAAAGCTACATCCATTAAAATGCGGTGGCTGGAAAACTTCTGGCGTTATTGCAACTATCCCTGCTTACAGCGTTTTACAGGTGAATTTGATATATACCACTGCTCACATCATCTGATGCCTCCGACGAAAAACAGGCCTCGAATTCTTACCGTTTATGACTTACGGCGTTATAAAATACCGCAGCTTTATCCAAAATCAAAGTTAGGGTTATTTGAGCTGGCTTTGAAACGGGCCGACCATATCATAGCGATTTCAGAAGCTACCAAAAACGACCTTTGCAGTCTGTTTAATATATCCGGCGAAAAAGTGGATGTAGTCGAACTTGCCGCCGATGCTGCTTATAAGCCCCTGACAGAATCTGAGAAGCGGGAAACCAAAAAACTGTTGGCGAAGAAAATCGGAGCACCGTTAGATAATTACGTTGTGGCGTTCTCATCGCCGGACAGACGCAAAAATATCTCTCGTATAATTAAGGGCTTTGTTCTGGCGCAGAGTCGATTGTCCGACAATTTCAAGTTGGTTATCGCAGGAAATCTGCCGCGGAATGAAGATATATTCCAATTGATTGCTTCCAGTAAAAAATCTGGTAGTATTGTTGCAACCGGCTCCGTAGATGATGTAAGAAGTTTGTTAAGTTGTGCCGACGGCCTGGTTTTCGCAAGTTTGTACGAGGGTTTCGGAATACCGATTTTAGAGGCCTTTGCCTGTGGCGTACCTGTTATAACATCCGATTGCTCTTCAATGCCTGAAGTGGCGGCCGACGCTGCTGTTCTGGTTGACCCTTATGATGAAAATTCGATTGCCGAGGCGATTATAAACATAGCTGCGGACAAAGAGTTGAAGGAAAGGATGATTCGTAAGGGGCTGGCCAGGGCGAAAGAGTTTAGCTGGGAAAGAACCGCGCAAAAAACTCTTGAAATCTATAAGAAAGTTTTGTAAAAGTGGGCAGACAAAGGTTCACAGGGCATTTTTTATGAAGACGAAAAAGGCATTCATAACCGGTATTACCGGCCAGGACGGTTCGTATCTTGCCGAGTTGCTGCTGGAAAAGGGTTATAAGGTCTATGGCTTCGTAAGGCGGGTCGCTCTGGAGGATGAACAGCATAGAATGAGCCGGATTTTACACATTCTGGACGATATCGAGTTGATTCCCGGCTCTATGGAAAGCTATCCTTCGATTTATAAGGCGGTTTCTGTGGTTAAGCCGGACGAAGTTTATCACCTGGCTGCGCAGAGCTTTGTTTCTTATAGTTTTGAAGATGAGTTTTCCACGCTTCAATCAAACATCAACGGCGAACATTATATCCTTTCTGTTGT
>QNBZ01000336.1 GCA_003644295.1 Planctomycetota bacterium | reverse complement strand
TTGACAGACAATCAATTATTGTGTCATGCCTGCGAAAGCAGGCATCCAATACATATATAAACCTATGGATTCCCGCTTTCGCGGGAATGACAGGGCGCAAAAATTAACTCCAATTGGTATAACCCCCCGAATAAATCACGGGGCTAAATCCATTATTTACTACCTGTAACTACAATAGTCAGGTTCACTTTTTGCTCGCCTTTTGTTTGGTCTGGTGGCTTTTTAATCGTTTTTTCGCCCGAAGTCAAGGCCGGCTTCGGTATAATGGGTAAATTCGGGTTTCGATTGTCAATGACAGCCAATATGTCTTTGCCCGGCAGTAGCTCATTTATGTTGTTCAGGATGGCAAAATCCCTTGCCGTCTCGATACGGCTCTTGAAGCTGTCCTGACTAATAATTTCGGCAACCTGCTCAATATCAACCGACTCAACCTTTATTTGCTCGCCGAGTTGTTCAGTACCAACAAACAATGTTGCCGAATCGAATTTATGCTTTATGCTTTCCAAATCAGCCAACAGCAGCTTTAACCCCTCCCTGCTGCAGCTAACGGTAAATGTGATTTTGTTTCCGTCAATTTCGGGAGCGGCACTTTCTAAAATCTGGTTATTTTTGATTGACTTGCTGATAAATGCACTAACCGCCGTTACGGCAGCCGTTTTCAATTCGAGCGTGCCGTTGAAACTCGTATCTCGTATATCGTATGTCGTATATCGTTTTGTGGGATGTGATTTGCGTTCGGCAGGATACGAATCTTCATCCGCGGGCTGGCGCCAACTCTTAACGGCAACCGTTCTGTCCGGGGCTTTTTCCGGTGCGAGAATCGTGTAAATGACCGCTGCTAAAACAGCTACCAATCCAATCATAGCGGCAGCGACGGCAACCCTTCTGAGCAGCAAGTGCCTGGCTCCTTCACGCTCGCTGATATGCTCTGGCTGCTGTCCCAGAAGCGTCCTTCTCTCGAGCGCAGATTTTATATTTTCCAGCATTTCAGCCGGCGCTTCGACACAGGGCAGCGAGCCAACTAACATTTTGGACTTTTCAAGTTGCCTGAGCCGGTCTGCAATTTGTTCATCGTGGCTGATGAGCCGCTGAACCTCAGTACGCTGCCTTTCTGTCAGTTCTGCGTCTATGAATCCGTTTAGCAATTCATCGATATTTGGATTTTCTTTCATTGTGAAATCGCCTCCAAGGTCTCCCTCAGACGTGCCCTTGCTCTGCTTAACCTGCTCTTAACCGTACCCAGTTCGATATCAAGTATCTCGGCAATCCGGGCATAATTCATACCTTCAATATCCCTGAGGACGACTACTGCTCTCTGGCCGTCATCCAGCGTCATCAGCGATTTAATAATTAATTCGCACAGTTCACTGTTGGCAGCCACCGCTGCCGGGTTCGGCGAAGCGGTATCGGCCAAAATCTGCTTCAGCGCGCCCTTTGCCCGACCGTTGCGCTCATCACTGTTGGCGTCCAGCGAGCTGAATCCGAGCTTGGCGCTTCTCTTTCGGTAGTTCAAGGCCAGATTAACGGCTATCCTGAACGCCCAGGTGTAAAAGCTGCTTCTGCCCTCGAATGTATCTATGCTTTCTATTACTTTGACAAACGTTTCCTGCGTAAGTTCCACAGCATCATCGGTATTTGCACATATTTTTAAGATGGTGTTGTATATCCGGTTCTGATACTTGAGTATCAGCCGTTCCATCGCTGACGAATCGCCCCTGCGGCACTGCCCGACTAAAACAGCGTCGTCAATGTTAATACCCCTGTTAGAAGTCCGCCCGTGGTGGATATCCATATTTGTCGTCTCCGGTTGCACAGATTTTCTCCTCGATTAGGCCGGTATCGCCTCTTCCAATTAGCACGCTATATGGCAAATTCTGCTGAGAGTCGTCTGCCGTTCGGACATAAAGCGGTTACCTGTAATATGTAGCTCTGGTTCGGCACTGGCTCAAAATCCAGATTGAACCGGTAAGCTCTTAAAAAATCCTGCCAGTGTTTGTTGTTTTCGCCCGGTTCAGTCAAATCGACATCCGGCCAAATGATAATTCTTTTGCCCTTCGGTTCAGCCGAGCGCGGAACTCTTTGATACAACTCAAAGCGAAAAACCGCCGGCGTTTTTATCTGGCAGTTAAACGAATCAAGCAAACTGACGTAAACCTTTATCTGTGATACTTCATTGTCATCCCCGGCCAAAATAAATTCAGTCAGCGGTACAATCCTGATTTTCACCGGCGTGTAATGGGCGTAAATGGAAAGTGTTTTGCAGCTATTAGCGGTATCAGACGGTATGTTAATAGCTGAAGGTGATGTTTCACAACCGGCAAAGGCACAAAGGCACAAAGGCACAAAGGCGCAAAGTATCTCTATTCTTCTGTGCCTATTTTTGATTTTTGCTCTGTCGTTTTGCATTTTGATGTTTAATCTTTAATTTATCAATATTTGAATAACTAATGGAACAAACATTAGGGAAACAACCGGCGGCTTACGCTGCTCGGCTCTGCTTTTAGCCAGCGGCTTATTATGGTTCGTTCCTTTAATTTGTGAAATTGCTTTGTCGAAAACTTCTTCTTCGGTCATCTCTGAAAGC
>QNBZ01000335.1 GCA_003644295.1 Planctomycetota bacterium | reverse complement strand
GTTCTGAAACCAATAATAACGGTACTCAGTTTTCAAATGTAGATTTAGCAATTGTATGCCCAATGGCTAATGAACGGTCAACGGCGGTGGAGTTTGTGAACTCGGTATTGCAGCAGTGTAAAAATTTCAAATCTGTAAAGTTTTTTGCTGTTTTCGACAATACCTGCAAAGACGGCAGCTTTGATTTACTGAAAGAGCTGCAGAACAAATTGCCGCAACTAAACGTAGTATGGGCGCCTGAAAACAAATGTGTTGTGGATGCGTATATGCGAGGATACCAGCAGGCCATGGACGAAGACTGCGACTGGATACTGGAGATTGACGCTGGCTTCAGCCATCAGCCGACGGAGATTCCGCAGTTTTTCGACAAAATGGCCCAGGGCTATGACTGCGTTTTCGGCAGTCGCTTCTGCAAAGGCGGAAAGTTCTCAGACGCTCCCATAAGCCGGTATCTAATCAGTCGCTGGGGAAGTGTTCTGACTAACCTGCTTCTCGGCACAAAACTCAAAGATATGACCAGCGGCTTTGAAATGTTCACCAGCGCCGCTTTGCGGAAAGTTCTGGATAAGGGGATTCGCTCACGGGGACATTTTTTTCAAACGGAAATAAAGGCGTATTGTCGTAACCTTCGGACGGCTGAACTGCCGATACATTATCGCACGCCCAGCCAAAACGTTAATGCTGCCGTTATTATGGATGCCTTCATCAATTTATTTCGCTTGTTTGGGAAACGTCTTGCCGGTAATTTACAAGTATGAAAGAGAAAATTTCCATAGTAGTAACATCGATTGCAGCGCCCAACGAAGCCCTTCGCGAACTGGCGCAGGGCTGCATAGAAAGAGACTATAACTTCATCGTTATCGGTGATGAGTCAAGCCCCGCCGAATTTCACATTGCCGGCTGTGATTTCTACGGTCTGGAAAAACAAAAGCAAACCGGCCTGAAGTTTGCACAGAGTTGTCCGGCCAAACACTACGCCCGCAAGAATATCGGTTATCTTCTGGCTATTCGCAGTGGTGCATCGGTCATTATCGAAACCGACGATGACAACATTCCCAGCCGAGAGTTTTGGTCGCAACGGCAGCGAATTCAGAATGCTGCGGTTATCAGCGACAGCGGCTGGGTGAACGTTTATCAGTATTTTAGCAACCGGAATATCTGGCCTCGTGGTTTTCCTCTCGAATATGTTAGAAGCCGGACGCCTGATTTTGAAATGCTCGACCGAGCCGAAATTGATTGTCCTATCCAGCAGGGCCTGGCTGACGATAATCCCGATGTTGATGCGGTGTACCGTCTGACTTTGCCGCTTCCACAAACCTTCAGGAAAGACCGCAAAGTCGCATTAGCCGATGGCTGTTGGTGTCCGTTCAACAGCCAGAACACTACCTGGTGGGCGGACGCTTTTGAACTGCTTTATCTGCCGTCATATTGCTCTTTCCGAATGACGGATATATGGCGCAGCTTTATCGCCCAGAGAATTGCACATCTTAACGGCTGGTCGATTTTGTACAACAGCCCGGATATGATACAGAAGCGTAATGAACACAATCTGTTGCGAGATTTCAGCGATGAGATACCAGGTTATCTGCACAATGGGGAAATCTGCGATGCTTTAGAGGCATTGAAACTTGAAAGCGGGGTTGAGAAAATCGCCGACAATCTTAAAGTTTGCTATGAGAAACTAATTGGTATGTCTCTTATCGGCGCCGAAGAATTGAAGCTGCTTGACGCCTGGCTTGAGGACCTAAAGGAAGCACGTCGCCGTGCCAGCGACGGCTAAACAAAACAATAAAAACACCCAACATAAATTCGTGGGCTAAACTACGGACTCAAAGATTTGTTCCTCGTTACAACTTTTTGAACGGCCTGTACAGCGGGTCGCCGAGCAAAACAAATTGCCACGAATTAAACGGCTTCGTGCGGTAATATGCCTCGACAAGGCAGCGCCCGTTGAACAGTTCCGTGAAGAATGCTTTCGGCTCAGGAAATGAGTGAAGGTATGGCTCGGCAACTGCGCCTAATGTGGCGGTTATCCCGTCTTTTAGCATAGCCGGGCACCACTGGCTGCTGTTTGGGTCGCGAAGGTCAACTGCCTCCAAACTCGATATATGATAACCGAGCGCACCATCGACAAAATCAAAAGCGTCAACATACTTTTTCAAACTATACCAGCCGCAATAGATAGCAGCCCGCTGGCAGGTGCCGGGTGCAAAAAGTTTCTCTGTCGATTCCTCTTTAACTGTCATTTCTGTCCTGTATCTGGTCAGTGTCGCCAAATCACGCAAAGATTGGTCAAAGTGGCCGAATGAATATGGCTTTTTGTCATCTGCGATTCCGCGTGAATCAATGTAAGCAATTCCTTTTAATCCCGTTTTTTCCGTCGCCATTGCCTTATTGACAATGGCTTTGACTATCTCGAAACTCGGCCCATCAAGACGACAAACCATAAGCGTCTTGAAATCCCAATATGGCGCATTGACGTTCAGCTTGTTCGGCTGCCACCGGTACAACTCGTAATCATCAAATAATACCATTGATAATTCGCTGTCCACACTGGCGTTTGTCTCTTTGCCGAGTATGCGGTC
>QNBZ01000334.1 GCA_003644295.1 Planctomycetota bacterium | reverse complement strand
CGCCTGTGTCTTGTGGAGTCGTTTTTTTAGTAAGCCATGCAAAGGTGAACATTCCTGCGAAGCTCACTAATCCGGTTGCTGCTGTTATTATTATTGTTTTTTTATTCACTGCCTTATCTCCTGCGTACAAAGCCAATAATAGCTTTATCCTCTAACTCTTTTTGTTCGAGTTTTTCCTGTTCTTTTATAAACTGTGTTTTTGCTTCGGTTCTCAGTTTTTCTAAGCCTTTCCTGAAACGTCTGATGCTTAAAACTTCAGCAATTTTCCTCTTCTGTGCGGATTCGAGTTCACTTATTTTATTTTTGAGTTTTTTAATCCGTTCATCGCTCGTCGCCGAGTGTCTCAGAAAAAACTCCTGTTCACATAAACGGTTCTGAGGACTTTTGCTGCTTAAGTTATTGATTATATCTTCCAGTATCCTCTTTTGTGTGAGCAGCTCACTCCTTGTCAGTGTCAGTTTCTCGGTTAGTTTAAGCAATTCTGTTTTTTTTGTTTGTTCCTGTTTTATTTTTATGTCAAGAACGCGTTGCAATCGCCATACAAATCGCTTCATTTTTGGTTCATAGTTTCCCGATGAATTGGGACTCATTTATCATTTAATAGTTTGTCCCATGATTTTGTAATCGAAGTTAGTTGCCGGATAGTTTCCTCGAAATTGGTTCTTTCCCGCACGGGCTGAATAAGGAAGCTGCCTATTTTGTCAATTAAAGCGATAGCTCCGTCGATACGCCGGTTGCTGCCCGGCGAGAATGCCCCGATGTTTATCAGGTCTTCTGCGTCGATATAGGTGGCGTATATTTCCTTAAGTTTCTGCGCTGCGGTTTTGTGTTCCCTAGTCGTTATCGCAGGCATCAATCGGCTTACGCTTGCAAGAATATCCACGGCAGGATAATGTCCCCTCTCGGCTAATTTTCTTGATAGAACCAGATGCCCGTCCAGCAGACTCCTTGCGCTGTCAGCTACGGGGTCGGTCAAATCGTCATTCTCGACCAGGACCGTCAGAATTCCCGTAATGCTTCCTTTCTCAGCGCAGCCCAGCCGTTCGATGAGTCTCGGCATAAGCGAAAAGACGCTCGGACAGTAGCCCTTTGCCGTTGGCGGCTCGCCGGCTGCCAGGCCTATTTCACGCTGGGCCTGTGCGAAACGCGTAAGAGAGTCCATCATAAATAAAACATCTTCGCCTTTATCTCTGAAATATTCTGCAATTGTAACAGCTACGAACGCCGCCTTTACTCGCTGAATCGGCGGTGAATCTGATGCTGCAACCACAACCACGCTGCGGGCCAGCCCCTCTGGGCCGAGGTCTCCTTCGAGAAACTCGCGAACCTCCCGGCCACGCTCACCTATTAACGCCACGATATTGACAGAGGCGTCGCTCGAATTGGCAATATCGCCAAGCAGCACGCTTTTACCAACGCCGCTGCCAGAGAAAATACCTATTCGCTGTCCCCTCCCGCAGGTCATCAGCCCATCTATTGACCTTATTCCCATAGCCAGAGGTCTGGTAATTTTTTCCCGGCTCAACGGCGGCGGACTGCTTGCATCCAGGGGCTTCTTTTCGGTGCCTTCTAAAGGCCCTTTATTATCGATTGGCTCTCCCAATCCGTTTAATACTCTGCCAAGTACGCGGTTACTTAACGTAATATGGCGTGGTGTGGTTCTGGCTGTTACAGCGTCGCCCGGCGATATACCTTCTATATGCTCTAACGGCAAAAGAACGAGATGGTCTTTCTGGAAACCTACTACTTCAGCCAGTACGCGCCGACCGTCGCAAATATCGATTCCGCAAAGTTCGCCTAAGCCGACTGTCGGGCCTGCCGATTCAACGGTAAGCCCGGATACCCGCACAACAGAACCTTGACAGTTCAATAAATTCACTGCATTCAGAGCCGAGTGAAACTTCTCGAAATCAATCAAATAATTTTCGGGAAGCTCAAACGCATTTTGTTGTGTTTGTTGTTGTTTAAGCTTGCTTATGCCCATAAATTATTCTACCTTTTCAAGTGCTTTACCAATTTGTTCAAGGTGTTCGTCAATCAGCGATTTGATTATTCCTTTGCCGGTCTCAAGCAGACATTCTGCCCGTGCGATATTGGTATCTGAAACGAATTTAATGCCAGCCAACTCGTCAGCGGCGTCACCCTGTTGCAGCTTTTGACATTGAACGAAGTCCGTGGGATTCAAATGCACCACCAAATCCTGATGCGTTGGAGCGTTCTTTAGTGCTTCTTTGACAATGGACTCTATTTCATAATCACCTTTTTTGACTTTTTGCACCAATATTTTTCTAGCGATTTCTACCGAAAGCTTGGCTATTTCCTCTTTATTCTCGGCAAGGACTTTATCGTAAAGCTCATTGAGTTTGCCGACCAAACAGCCAAGTGTCTGACAAATTTGCGAAATCTCGTTTTTCCTTTCTCGTTTCTCGTCCCTTGTTTGTCTGTCATTTGTTTGCGAATCTGGGCCGTAGTCGTTAGGCATAATGGCTTCCGGCTTTGTGATTCTCACAGAATTAATCGGCTTGGCGGTACTGATTGTAATTGTGCCGGGCATTTTATTTATTCTTCTACAAACGCAAGTTCGCCTTTTTCAT
>QNBZ01000333.1 GCA_003644295.1 Planctomycetota bacterium | reverse complement strand
TCATCAAAAACCCTATCCACTCTATGTAAATATCACCCTTAAATATTTCTCAAATCTCCGGCCTATTATATTTGTTGCCTCATCAATATCTTCGGCCTTTACATTTATCCAGTGAATAAGGAGTTTATCGCCAATAATATCTAACGTAAAGGTTCCAGGGGTCAAGGTAATGGAATTAGCTAAAACTAATTTTCCGATATCGGATTTAAGCGATGTTTTAATAACCACAATGCCTGGTTTTATAGGCATTCTGGGGTGAATAACCCGATAGGCAACGTCAAAATTGGCCTTGATTATCTCCCAGAAAAGCACAATTACATACACAAGGGAAAATAAAACCCTCTTTACGTTTAGCGGCGGCAAACGTAACTTAGTGTAAGTATGAGCTGAGAAAAAGGAAACAATCAGACAGACCACACCACCGATGAGCAAGTCCTGCAGGTCTAATTTTGAACTCAAGGCCAACCACAAGGCGAAAGAAATCATCAAAAGCCAAGCGAAACCTTTTACCTTTTCAGATGTTCGATAAACAATGCGCTGCATTTACAAATCCAAATTTTCGCTTAGCTTATATGTTTGTATACACTTGCACAAGAAGCTGTATTTTCACCTTATAATTGGTTTTGTCAACGGATTTTTTGAATTTATTTGAATATCTGAACATCTGGATATCACTACTGTCTGTCCCGTTAAAAACTGAATAAGTTACGATAACTATAATTAAATCATAGACTTATTGGCTTTTGAATACATAACTAAACGAATCATATTTTTTGCACAGTGAAAAAACGAACGGAGCAAATTTTGTTGGCCGGCTTGGTAACGCAAAGAGCTATCAACCTCTTCAGGCAGGTTGTCAATATCATCCGGTATAAAATTCGCCAACTGGCTATACTTGCTGTAATTCCACACCTGTTCAACAGGATTCAACTCAGGAGCATAAGGTGGCAGCCATTCTATATCAACTCTGTGACCAAAACGTTCACGAAGCCGCCTGACGCCAGAGCGATGGCTTTTCGCCTTCGTTGCTCGAGCTGTTTTTGTGTTCCTATTGGTCTGATGTATGGAGTTATCAGCCATTACAGGTTCGTTCCTTTAATTTATGAAAAGTCAATAATTTTTCAAAGAGCAAACAAAATGACAACTGCCGTCCCGCCAAAGGCAAGTCCGAAGTTTTCAATTTACAATTTATGGTTTACGACTTACGATTGTGGAAATGCAAAAAACAGAGATTAAAAAAGGCAGGTTTATTTCTGATGATGACGTTGTTTTCCGGTTTTCCCGCAGCGGCGGGCCGGGCGGACAAAACGTCAACAAGGTCAATACACGGGTAACGGCGTTTTTCGATGTGGCAGGCAGTGAGAGTTTTTCCGAATCTGAAAAAAAACGAATCCTTAAACGTCTTGCAACACGGGCTAATAAAGATGGAATTGTAAGAATCGCTTCGCAAAAACATCGGACGCAAAAGGCAAATCGAAAAGCTGCGGTTGAACGACTGGCAGAGTTGTTGAGAGAGGCACTCAAGGTTAGGCCGGTACGGAAAAAGACGGCGGTGCCGGAGTATGCCAGACAGAAGCGCTTGGAAGAAAAGAAGCGGCGTAGTATGTTAAAGAAGCAGCGTTCAGCATTTAGCGGACAGCGGACAGAAAAGGAAAGCTAAACACAATACGATATACGAATAATCAATAATCAATAATCAATAATCAATAATCAATAATCAATTAAAATGTCGGTTCAATTTATACTCGGCAGAAGCGGAACGGGTAAGACCAGCTATTGCATCAGGTCAATAGTTGAAGCATTGCTCAGGCCAAGTCAGTCCGCCACAGGCGGATTGATTTTACTGGTTCCTGAGCAGGCGACATATCAGGCCGAGCGAGCGGTTCTGGCCGACAAAAGGATATCCGGCTATAACAGATTGAATGTGCTTTCGTTTGACCGCCTTCAGTTTTTACTGTTAGGCAAAAATACAGCCCGCCCGGCGCTTTCACGTATCGGCCAACAAATGCTCATCCACCGGATTTTGCGCGACAACAGCGGCAAGTTAAAGGTACTCGGCCCGTCATCGGCCTGGCCCGGCCTGGCCCGGCAAATGGCGGAAACTATCGGCGAATTGAACCGGTATGCAAAGACGCCGGTGGATATTGACCGGCTGCTGGGCGAACTGCAGAAAGACGAGCAAGTACATCGCGGGCTGGAAGCCCGTGATATGTTAGCAGGACTGAAATTTGCCGATGTCGGTTTGGTTTTTGCCGAGTATCTGAAGTCCATCGAGGGCAGATTTCTCGACCCAGATGTTCAACTGAACCTGGCACGGAAGGCAGTAGCAGAGGCCGGCTTTATCAAGGGTGCGAAGCTGTGGGTCGATGGCTTTGCGAGTTTCACGGCCAGCGAACTGGCGCTCCTTGCCGAGCTGATGAAGACAGCAGCCGAAACGCAAATTGCCCTCTGTTTGGACTCCGCCAATCTCGATTTGAAAAGACCAAATGCAAAAAGTATCGACCCGATTGGTTTGTTCGAACCGACCGAACGGACATACACCGAACTTGTTGAACTCATCAACGAATGCAAACTCAAACTGGTTGAGCCAATAAT
>QNBZ01000332.1 GCA_003644295.1 Planctomycetota bacterium | reverse complement strand
GGTTTGTCAGAGACAACAGCGGAACAGGGCGAAAACGATAATGTTAAACTTGTTCCGGTAGCTGAGTCAATCCGCTATCGAAAAAGGGCGCAGAGCGCCGAGAAAAAGATAGAAATTCTGGCTGAGCAGTTAGCTGAAGCGCAAAGGCAATCAAAAAAGACGGCTGAACAACTAAACGATATTCAAAATGAACAAAAACTGATGCATAAATTGACCGCTGCGGGGACAGTCGATTTGGAAACGGCCTTGTTAATTGCCAAAGCCAGAATGGAAGGAAAGACAGAAGCGGATTTTGACGGCGTAATTGAGCAGTTGAAAAAAGAAAAGCAATACCTGTTCGCCGAGCCAAGCGGTGTCGCTACGGCCAAAAAAACAGCGGGGGCTAAAGACCGAATAACAAACAGTCAGACAGTCCTCGAAAACGCAGCAAAAAAGGCGGCAACAACAGGCAATCGAACAGATTTGTATGAGTACCTGAGACTGCGAAGAAACTTTGTCTAAATGATTATTGATAATTGATAATTGATTATTGATTAGTGATTATTGATAATTGATTATTGATTAGTGATTATTGATTAGTGATTATTGATTAGTGATTATTGATTAGTGATTAGTGATTAGTGATTAGTGATTAGTGAAAAGGAGATTTGACAAATGGCTTTTACAGGAAAAGCAACATATTCAGCAGGAACAACTCTGCCGGAACTGGCTGAGGATGTATCAGATTTAATCGGGATAATTTCGCCTTACGAGACGCCTTTGCTGGACGCTCTGGGCGACCCGTTAAGAGAGGCGACCAGCACCCATCACGAATGGCTCGAAGATGAACTTCTTCCGAATAAGGACACTATCAACGACAGCACCTATACCGACCCTGCCGCCGACACAAATTTTGTGGTCGATAACGGCAGCAGATTCCGAGTCGGCGACCAAATTCAGGTCGAGGGCAGCGAAGAACTGATGCTTGTAACCGGTATCGACAGCAATACCCTGACGGTGGTTCGCGGCTATGCCGGCACTACCACAGAAGACCTTGTGGACAACAAGGTGATTAACATTCTCGGAAATGCTGCCCTCGAAGGGGCTGACAAGCCCGGCGCACGGTTCAGCCAGCGCAGCCGATGCGGCAACTACACGCAGATATTCACAGCGGCAGTTGAGGTAAGCGGGACAGATATGGCCGCCAGCCAATTAGGGCTTGCCGACGAGATGGACTATCAAAAACAGGAACGTCTGCGTGAGCTGATTCGGGATTTGGAAAACACGGTGATTAACGGCGGCCAGCCGAGCAGTAACCCCGAAGGCAGCGGCTCCGTAAGAAGGTCGATGAAGGGCATTGTTCAACACCTCTCAACAAATGTTTTCCATACCGGCGACAGCGGCTTTCCAACAGGCACCGACCTTGACGAAGCCAAGATTAACTACGTACTGAGAAAGATTTGGGAAAACAGCAGCGGTAATGTGGACCTGATTGTGGTCGGCGGTTTTCAGAAACGGAAGATAAACGCATTCTCGGCTGACAGCCGAACTTTCACAGCAAACGAGACCACTTTCACCGATATGATTAGCGTCTATGAAAGCGATTTCGGCGTCTGCCGAATCATCACCTCACGATGGATGCCGCAGGATGCAGTTTTGCTTCTGGATTCATCACGGGTCAAGGTGCTTCCTTTAGCGGGGCGGAGTTTCCACTTCAAGCCGTTGGCAAGCAGCGGGGACTATGAATGCGGCGAACTGATAGGCGAATATACTCTGGAACTTAAGAACGAAGCAGCACACGGAGTTATTCGCGATTTGAACGCCAGTTAAATAATGGGTGGGGGTAACCCTGCGGTAAAACCGCAGGGGCAAGCCCCCAGGTTTATCCCGGGGGTTTAACCCCCAACATAAAGTTGGGGGCTTACGAACAAAAAAGGATTAAAAGATGGTTAAGTTTTCAAACGATGTGGATATTTTGAAATATGAGCCGGCACTATTCGGCGAGCTGCATCTGCCGTGGCAGGTATTAGCAGCAGGGACAAGCGGAGAACTCAGCGGCACTGGCTTTACCGACAGTGAAGCTGATTTTGTAAGCGCACAGGTTTCAGCGGAAGGGGTCATATATTTGCAAACTTCTGACGGTTCACTGGACGGAGCGTTCGAGATAGTTTCCGTAGATTCGGCAACGCAGCTTACCGTATCGGTAATAAGAACAGACCCGAATGAAGAGCCGGTTGCACCGCCAGCGGCTGCAAATATATCCTACCGCATCAGCACACTTGAGCCACAGGCCGGCGAAGCGGGTTTTCAGTTGACCGAATACTTCGGTATCAAGCCAGGCAATCCTGCAAGCAATATAGACGCCGAGGATGTTCTGGATACAAACGCACTAAAGAGAGCATCAGCCTTTGCGGTCATCTCAAGCGTTTATGCAATGTTAGCCAGTAAAGACGACAACGAGAATTTCTGGCAGAAGAGCCATCACTATCAAAAACTCTTTGAAAAGGCACGGGAACGATGCAGGGTCAGTATCGACAGCGGTTCCGATGGAGTAGCTGACATTACCATAGCAGGTGCGTCCGCAAGGTTGGTGAGAGATTGATAAATGATTATTGAT
>QNBZ01000331.1 GCA_003644295.1 Planctomycetota bacterium | reverse complement strand
GGCGAAGGGGCCGAGGATGTTATGGCCAAGGGGTCTATAAAAGCGGCCTACATCTGCGGCAATGTTCTAATGACCGAAGGCCAGCGGACGATTCGGGCAGATGAGCTGTATTACGATTTCCAAAAGAAAAAAGCAATTGCGATAAATGCAGTGATGAGAAATTTCGATGCATTCCGAGGGATTCCGATTTACGTCAGGGCGGCGAAGATGAGACAGTTAGCGGAAAATAAATTTGCCGCTGAGGATATTACTTTGACAAGTAGTGAATTTTACCTGCCGCAGATTTCGCTTAATGCATCGAGTGTGATTATTACCGATACGACCACGGTTGATGCCCAGATGAAGAAAGTTTCCGACAGTAGTTTCGACGCTGAGATGTGTGATGTGCGTTTGAAGATGGGTAGGAAAACTATTTTCTATTGGCCCTTTATGCACAGCAATCTTCAAAGGCCAGATATTCCGCTTAAAAGCGCTCATACCGGCCATGATAACACCTGGGGCACATCCTTTGAGACGCGATGGTATCTGTCGCGACTGCTGGGATTGCGAGAGCCGCCGGGCACTGACAGCACTCTCGAGCTGGATTATTACAGCAAGAGAGGCATCGGCGGCGGTGTGGATATCGATTACAAAAGGGACAACTATTTCGGTCGGCTTCTGGGCTATGTGATACACGATAGTGGCGAAGACCGGCTCGGCAGTCACAAAAGCCGAAAAGACCTTGAGCCGGACCGTGAGATTCGTGGCCGGTTCAGTTGGCGGCACAGGCATTTTCTGCCGTTTAACTGGCAGCTTACAACGGCTGTCAATTACCTCTCTGACGAGAATTTTTTAGAAAGCTACTATCGCAGGGAGTTTAATACGAGCGAGCCGCATGAAACGTACATCCATCTCAAGCGTTCGCAGGATAACTGGGCATTGTCTTTTCTGGGCAAGGGACGAATAAATAGTTTTGCCGACGAACTGGAAGAGATGCCCGGCGCCGAGTTTCATTTGACTGGCAAGTCGCTTTTTAACGACAAATTCACGTTGTACAGCGATACCGATGTGGCTCGTCTGCGACAAAGAATAGGCAAGGACCATTCGATAGCAATTGATACGAGTGGATTTTCGTTTATGTCGCACCGGACTGAGCTTGATATGCCGATAAAGATTTCCGATTTCCGATTTCCGATTTCCGGTTATACGTTGCCAATGAAGGTTGTTCCGTTTGTGGCGGGAACTTTTGGTTATGACGACCGCAGCGGTTTCACGAGAGAGCGTGTTGACGGGCGTAATACCGGCAAGTTCGGAGAAGGCAGCGTTTTTCTCGGCGAAGTCGGCGTTCGCATTTTTCCTCAGCCGTACTGGAGGGTTTATCCTAATGTCAAATCACGGCTTTGGGACTTGAACAAATTGCGACATATCATAAAGCCGCAATTGACGGCGGTTCTCTACGCCGAGAGTGATTCTGTTGTTGACCAGCATGATACTCTGAATATAGGCATCTCACAACGGCTGCAAACAAAACGAGGGCCCGCCGGGAAGCAACGGACAGTTGACTGGATGCGTTTGGATACTGATGTTACGTGGGTGAGCAACTCGGACGGCGCCGGTGCCGGGCCGGACAGATTTATCTGGAACAATCAAACTGTGCCGTCGCGAGTGCTTTCAGCTCCCGATATTTTTAACGGCGACCTTACCGGCTCGCTTCGTAGATTTGAGAAGTGGGGGCCGAGACGAAATTATTTCGGAGCCGACTATATCTGGCGCATAAGCGATACTATGGCGGTATTGAGCGATATGAACTTCGATATGCAAAGCGGAGTAGTGCAGCAATTTAACATCGGCTTTTCGCGGCTGTGTTGGCCGAATTTGAGCTATTACATTGGCAGCAGATATTTGAGGCGGGTCAGTGTTCTGGACGAAGAGGGTTCTAACGCTTTTACTTTTGCGCTAACTTATGTGCTCGACCCGCGATATACGCTGACTTTTGCGCAGCAGTATGATTTTGACTACGGTGCGAACATACAAAGCGATATAACGCTGCTCAGGCGGTACCACAGGATGTATTGCGGACTTACACTCCGCGCAGACGAAACCCTTGATACGCATTCGATTGTTTTCAGTATATGGCCGCAGGGAGTTCCGGAACTGGGGATTGGCTCACGCAGGCATGTAGGGCTGGTTGACTCGGCAGGTTATTAAGGAGAATCAAAATGTAAAATTAAAGAATAGGCACAAAGGTACAAAAGTACAAAGGCACAAAGATTGTTTTGCGCCTTTATTCCTTCTCTTTTATTTTTTAACTTTTATTTTTCAAGGAGAATGTTATGGCGTTGGTTAATACCAAAAAGATGTTCGAGATGGCCTACAAGAACGGCTATGCAGTTGGTGCTTTTAATGTGAACAATATGGAAATCACGCAGGGCATTATAAGCGCTGTCGCTGAGGAAAAGGCACCGCTTATTTTGCAGGTATCGAGAGGTGCTCGCAAATATGCGAGCAACAGTTATCTGCGGGCGATTATAGATGTGGCGGTCGAGGAAAATCCGGACATACCTATCGCAATAAATCTGGACCACGGCGATACCTTCGAGACCTGCAAACAGTTTGT
>QNBZ01000330.1 GCA_003644295.1 Planctomycetota bacterium | reverse complement strand
GTTTATTATGTTAGGTTAGCCCTGCCATCACTATGGCAGGGTTCATTTCATACAGAGCCGAGTCCGCCGCAGGCGGCCCGGTTAAAACAGGGACAGAAATCTATACGCTACACGAAATACGATTTTATATTTGACAAACCTGCACCGGCCAATAAAATAGCTGTCGTATATTACACAAGAACATAGAAAGGATAAAAACGATGGCTGCTAACTTAACCGAGTTGACTGATGCTACTTTTGACGAAGTTATTCACGGCTCCGATGTGCCGGTGCTGGTCGATTTCTGGGCGCCGTGGTGCGGACCCTGCGTAATGATGGCACCAATTCTCGAAGAAATCGCCGATGAATATGATGGCAAAGCGAAAATTTGTCGGCTCAATACCGACGAAGCTCGTGACAGCGCCATAGAATTCAGCATAAACGCCATACCGACTCTTCTTTTATTCAAAGACGGCCAAATGCAGAAGAAATGGGTCGGCCTGACCAGCAAAAAAAATATCATCGCCGCAATTGATGAACTGCTTTAAGAAAGGGATTTGCAATGTTCACAACTATTATTGACGTAACAGCAAGGGAAATACTTGATTCTCGCGGCAATCCGACCATTGAGGTCGATGTGCTGCTCGATGACGGCTCGTTTGGCAGGGCGGCGGTGCCGTCAGGGGCCAGCACGGGAGCTTTCGAGGCGGTCGAGCTTCGGGACACGAGGGCCAAACGGTATATGGGAAAAGGCGTTCTGAAGGCCGTGAAAAATGTGAACGAAATCATCGCCCCGGAAGTTTTAGGTATGGACGCAGGCGCACAGGAAGAGCTTGACCGATTGATGCTCGAACTGGACGGCACAGCCAACAAACGCAAACTCGGCGCAAATGCGCTCCTCGGCGTCTCATTAGCAACGGCAAAAGCGGCTGCGGATTCGGCAGGGCTGCCGTTGTACCGTTATCTCGGCGGATGCAACGCCAACATCCTGCCGGTGCCGATGATGAATGTCTTAAACGGCGGAAAACACTCCGACAACAATGTGGATTTTCAGGAATTTATGCTCGCTCCAATCGGCGCTAAAAATTTCCCGGAAGCACTGCGAATGGGAGTCGAGACCTTCCACGCCCTGAAAAAAGTCCTGACAAAAAAGGGCTATGCAACAAGCGTCGGCGATGAAGGCGGCTTTGCACCTATGCTGAAGAGCAATGAAGAAGCTATGGAAGTAATTGTAGAAGCCATCAGAAAAGCCGGCTACAAACCAGGCAAGGATATCTCGATTTGTCTCGACCCTGCTACCAGTGAAATGTTCGACGCCAAAACCGGCAAATACAAGTTTTTCAAATCAGCCCCGAAGAAAAAAATCTCATCCGATGAACTGATTAAGCACTGGTCAAAATGGGTGGACAAGTATCCTATTATTCTCATTGAAGACGGACTGGCCGAGGACGACTGGGATGGCTGGGTGAAATTAAACAAAAAGCTCGGCGGCAAAATCCAACTGGTCGGCGACGACTTGTTCGTAACCAACACCAAACGTATCGCCAAAGGCATTAAGCTGAACTGCGCTAATTCGGTATTGATAAAGCTAAACCAGATAGGCACGCTCACTGAGACATTTGAAGCCATCAATATGGCCAAAAGAGCCGGCTGGATGGCGGTCATAAGCCACCGAAGCGGCGAGACCGAGGACACCACAATCGCCGATTTAGCAGTTGCCGCCGGCGTCGGCCAGATAAAGACCGGCTCAGCCTGCCGAACGGACAGAATCTGCAAATACAATCAACTGCTCAGAATTGCCGAAGACCTTGGCCAAGCTGCTCGATACGCCGGTGAATTAGTGAATTACTAACACACAAGCGCAATGCAAAACACGATAGTGCGTGTGTTTTTGTTTGTCGTATTCTTCAGCATCGGCGCCGCTGCGATGAGCGGCTCGATACTCTGTAGTGATTTGCTGCGGTACTATCATAATCGGCAGGCTCTAAAGGCAGCCGGGCTCACTTTAGCTCGGCTGGAATCATTGAACGCCGATTATGATGTGCTGTTGCGACAGTTGCGTGACGACCCCAATTTTTTTGAGCGTATCGCCCCTGCCACGCTCGGTGTCAAACCTGCTGACGCAAACGCTATTTATCCGAGAGCCACAGCCGAGCAGTTAGCCGCTGCCAGGAAGGCCTTGATGGAAGGTGCCAGCGGCGAACCAGTTGAGCCGAGGGTGGTTAGATGGCTTATTCGTTGTAACAGGCCGCCTCAGCGAATAGCGTTTTTTTTATCCGGCGGCTTTTTAATTCTCATTTCATTTGCATTTTTCGGCCCACGCACTCAGTGTTACAATAACAGAACTGCCGGTTGATATTTAGTCGTTTCGTTTAGCCCCGTCATCACTATGACGGGGTTTGTTATGTTTAGGTTAGCCCTGCCATCACTATGGCAGGGTTTATTATGTTATGTTAGCCCTGCCATCACTATGGCAGGGTTTATTATGTTAGGTTAGCCCCGTCATCACTATGACGGGGTTATTATGTGTCAACTGAAACATGGGTAACACTTTATACCGACTACATGGGTAACACTTTTCCAGGTTTATGTTCGCTTAGCTCCGCAGCTAGCTGCGGAGCT
>QNBZ01000329.1 GCA_003644295.1 Planctomycetota bacterium | reverse complement strand
TTCCTGTGCGGAAAACGCTAACCGCATGGGAACGTACGCAGGGAAATTTGCAGAGCAATGTTAATGTAGACATAGGGGTGGTTTAGCAACCACCCCTATGCAAATATCTAAAGGACATTTGAAAAGAGGGGCAAGTCAGGATAAGAGCTGGGGCTGTTGAAAAAGTTGATTGAATCTGCAAAAACAAGTGGGGGGTGGGTATTTATTTACATCACATCTTCTCTGTGGGCGAAACACAAATCTAATTTGTCAGGTAGCACTCTAAATGCTGTGCCGTGATCGTGCGGTCTTCCGTCGGCGTATTGTCCGATTCGAATGTCAACTCGAATTACCCCCTCTCTTAACAAAGTAAGAAAATTATCAAAATTAAAGCCAGTTAATAACCATCCTTCATTGAACCAGAATTCCTCGTTAGAACCTTGGCCACGTGCTTCTGCTTTTACATACAGCAGCTTATGGAGCTTTCTTTCAAAAGATTTCTTTAACGTTTCTCTGTCCCAATAACCTAATACCTCATCAGTAGTTATAAGATTTATTCTGTCCCTTTTAATATCAATCTTAAAGCCGGATTCCCCTTTCAGTTGGTTATAATCTATAGCGGTTACTGTGGTATGCAGTTCTTTTCGTTCGTTCCCACGTGAGGACTCATAACCGAATCTTTGGAGCAAGGCAGAGTTCGCTTTTTTGGGAAGGGGTGATTTGGTAAATAGAGTAAGCATACTCAAGGCGTTTTTCCTTGCGGATTTTAGCTCTATCATTGCCGCATTTGGACCAGGGATGTTGTTCTCAGTTATTCCAAGGAGATCCTCTAATGTTTTTCCTACACCCGTATTGCCAGAGCGATGGGTTCTAACATAACCCATCTTTTTTATTTCTTTCAACTTTTCTATTAGTTCGGGATAAGTTATGACGGCCTCCAGAAATCAAGTATATACTCAAAAGTGATAGTAAGAGTAATGTAATTATTAGGCCAGCCAAAAATACCTACCCTATTTACTAAATTCCTTTTATCCCAGATTATTACATTTCTGAGTTCATAGCCAACCTTTTCTAATGCTTCAATAACATAACTGTGTATAGGGTATCTATGATTATCTTCCCACAAATCATTGACGTTAATTACGCAATGCGCTTTCGGTTTAAGAAGAGGTAATATCCCTTTATATATCTCGGCTAATGTTTCTGCGTATTTTTTTGGTTTCATCGTTCCGAGGTCCCGAGGATTATTCGAATACTGAAGATTTTTTTTGTAGTGCTTATCAACTCGGAGATTTCCACGAGTACTCTTATGTAATCTTTTGCGGTTTAGCATATTAGCGTAAGGAGGCGAAGTTACAGATAAAGAAATGGTTTTTTCTTTCAGGTATTTTGGGATATTGATAGCATCATCACAAATCGCTATCTGTTTAGTCTTGTCTCCGAAGTCGATATCGAGCTGAGAAAGTCTTTTATTGGTAAAATCAATATATTTTCGGCTAAGGTCAAAGCCCACTGCGTTCCTTGCCGAATCCCTTGCTGCTATCAGCGTCGTACCAACGCCCATAAAAGGGTCAAGAACAAGTTCACCCCTGTGAGTAAAAAGTTCGATACATTTTTTAGGCAAAGCTATTGGGAATACCGCAGGGTGGATGTCTTTATCCCTGATATCTCGTTTCTCGTAGTATAATTCCCAAATAGCGACTTGGCTGCGCACCCAGTCTTTAGCGGTAAGGCAGTTAATGTGGTTTTGGGGGCAGTCGCATGTGCGAGTATAACCTATATCGAGAAACTTTTGTTGAGTTTTATTTTTCGAGTCCGTATGTTCCTTCTTGAGTATTTGTGTATCGTGGTTGTTAGGTCTGACCTTGTATGTTCTCTTATCAATGCGGTCGATTGTGACTGTATCAGTCAACCGGAGTTTGTGGCAGCGAACAAATTCCTTTACCCAGTTTCTTTTTCTGAAAATCCAACGTGGTTTGCCCGTCTCATCTTTGGGGATGTCAGTTTCTATAGGATTAGGCAGGCCATCAACTTTTAGTATTATTGGAATACCGATTCCTGCTTTTATGGATGGGCCGCCGAAGACGTCCGGTGGGAAAAAGTCTTTGCCGCACGGGCGGATATTTAAGTTGCCGTATTTTTTAGCTGCTGGCGTTAGTTGGATTACGCACGAATCCATTCTGCAAAACGCTCCTTTCTGGCATTTGAGTTATAACGTATCATAAAAGAAGAAGCAGATTCGTCAAGAGGTAATTTGTTGTGAATTTGGTGGGTAAGCAAGTAGCTTCGGCTAAAGTGCCGGCGGAAAAACCCGCATCCAAAGACAAATCAAAACCGCCGATAAACAAATCGATAAACTTGTCTATCAGTTATACAACCTAACCCCTGAAGAAATAAAAATTGTAGAAAGTAGTCAGTGGGCAGAAGATAGAGATTGCCACGTCGGCCTTCGGCCTCCTCGCAATGACAAAATTGCAAGGCGGAGGGTAGATAGTGAATGAGTGATACCAATTGGACTAAGTAAATGCGCTTTTTGACAGACAATCAATTATTGTGTCATGCCTGCGAAAGCAGGCATCCAGTACATATATAAACCTATGGATTCCCGCTTTCGCGGGAATGACAGG
>QNBZ01000328.1 GCA_003644295.1 Planctomycetota bacterium | reverse complement strand
TTTTCAAACGTGCCTCCTTCAAGCCGTTTGCGCCATATGCAAAAACCGGTTCTATCACAGAACAGTATTTTGCATTTATCACCAAGCTTATTGAAGAATACAAACAAATGTCCGCTGAACGGAGTTTGAGGCATTTTTTGCTTGACTTTGCAGCAATAAAATGTTATTATAGAGCCCGTTAGTTGGAGTCGGGGAAACTCAAGCTCGTCGAATGCGCATTTTTGCTTTTGCAGGTGCGTATTCTGCCCGTCTGTAATGGTTGCGTTGTATGTTGCGCAGCTCTGACAGGATTAAGAAAGATGAAGAAACCGGTAATAGTTTGTGTGTTGGCGGTGTGCCTTGGATTGACTTCGGTTGTCAGGGCTACAACCGTAACCGGCTGGCAGGAGTGGGGGAGAATACTGAATATAGGCGAGTCGTTCACATGCATAGCATATTATGGTTTGGGCAGTGTCGAATTCACTCAGGAACCCGATTGGACAGACACGTATCCTTTCGATTATGTCAGTGCTGGTTGGCAGACGGCACTGTCGGACGATAACAAAATTGCATTTCTCTACGGTCCTCGCATTACTAACGAGACATCTGCCATCGTTGAGTTGTTCAGCTATAAACTCTATTACCAGTGGGACGATGAAGCCCCTGATTTCGATCCTAATTACCCTGTCTATCAGGATGTAGCTGTTTTTGACAGCGTTCCTTTCGGGGGGCCATCCTACGATGAATGGGACCAGCGAGGCACACCTGGTAACGGAGAAACCGGCAGCTGGGAGTATCGCAGTGACCCCTACAAAGGGCCATACACTAATCCCGCTCCCGAGCCGATGACGATTTGTCTTCTCGGCCTGGGTGCGGTATTTCTGAGAATCAGGAAAAGGCCGCTGAACATTAAATGACAAAAAGAACTATGGTCAACTATGAGTATGCAACTAAGGACTTGTAAATAAATAAAGTTTTAGCCCGCATTTCTCACAATCCTCAAACTTCGGGGTTTTTTGAAAGGTATTTCCGGGGGATAACTCACTCAAGGTGCGCTCCTCGTATATGACGATATAAGGGGTAGTTTCTTAATTTCTATAAACCCTTATTACACAAGGAGGTGCATTATGTTGAAACGTATTGCCATAATGGAATCAATATTATCAAACCTGCACAGTTTTCTCAAAAAATCGGCAACAATTTATCACTGCCAGACAAAAAGTTCCTCCACGACGGTCTATCATCCAGCACATCTTTTATTTGAGCAGTCTGTTCACTCATCAAACCGGCTCAAATTCGTCTTTACCGGCCCCGCATTCCGGGCAGACCCAATCGTCAGGTAAATCTTCAAAAGCAGTGCCTGCTGTAATGCCGTTCTCAGTATCACCAACCGCAGGATCGTAAATATAGCCACATATAAGACACTTGTACTTTTTCATCTTATGGTCTACCTTTTCCAATTTTGCTTTCGGCTTTTTCTCAATATAAGTTGCCGCAGTTCGCGGCGTTCTGCCGTTTTTGACATCACGGTAGTAATTGTATGTCATTGGCACTTTACTCTCATCAATGGTCTGGCAGGCAGTAATTCTGCCGATAAAAAGCGTATGTGTTTCGACATTAATTGCGTCGGTAACTTCGGCCTCGATAAACCCCACTGCATTATCCAGAACAATCGGCACACCACTCTGACCTGTCTTGCAATTTACCCGCTCAAATTTGTCGATGTCTCTGCCGGTTCTGAAACCAAACCTGCCTATAAACTCCAGCGGCGTTTCCTCAGCAAGAACTGATACAACGAAAACTTTACTCTCAGCGATATATTCATTAGTCAAATTCTTTTTATTAACGCTGACCGCTATCATTGGCGGCTCTGGGGTAATCTGGAATACGGTATTGACAATGCAGCCGTTGAATTTGCCGTCATTTTTGGAACTGATGATATACATTCCATAACTGAAATTAAACAATGACTCCAAATTCAACATCTGCTTGCCCACATAAACCGTTGTTGCCAATAATTGACTTTAATCTAAGGTCATAAGGATTTCAACTTGTTCAACAGAGTAGTGATGTGGCTTAGTTCTTCGACGATAATCGCTTCGACTTTCTCCCTGCCGGCTTTGATAGGTACTAACCCTTTCAAGCCAAAGTAAAAAACAATCGATTCTTTCTCAGAATTCAAAGCCGTTTCGAGGATTTCTTTTGGCGTTTCACTGCCGGTCAGTTCCTTGTTTGGGGTTATCTTACCCTCATAGCCGCGAGCATCAGCTATTGATTGAAGATACAGAACCGATTGATTATCAGGGTCGAAAGTTGTCTATCCCTTTTCCTGTTCGCTAAGTTCCTTTCTCATTTATTCAAAGGTTTTGAGGTGGTCATCCTCCATACCAGCCATATCAAGCAGCATTTGCTTTGTTTGGTCATCTGAAGTATTTTCAGCCGCCCTGCGATAGAACCTGGCGCCGTTTCTTTCCATTTCCTCGGCCATCTCGAAAATTTCATCTGCGTTAAATGTAATCGGCATTGTCAGTCTCCTTTCCACAGTCCGTGAACATTGCAATACTCTCTTGCAGTTACCGAATCAGCCACCACGTTAAAGACTGCCTGTGGAGCATCGCCGGGATTAAGAA
>QNBZ01000327.1 GCA_003644295.1 Planctomycetota bacterium | reverse complement strand
TGGCACTGGAGCCGGCGTCAAGCGCCGCCGTGCCAAAAAGCTGCAAGGGCACTGGAGCTGGCGTCAAGCGCCGCTGTGTCAAAAGCGGCAAGCGCACGGTAGCCGGCGTCAAGCGCCGCCGTGCCAAAAGGCTGCAAGGGCGCTGGAGCTGGCGTCAAGCGCCGCCGTGCCAAAAGGCTGCAAGGGCACTGGAGCTGGCGGCAATAACTGCCAGCCCGAATGATCAAAACACATACACGAGCACTGCAATGATTCCTATCGCCGTAGGGGCCTTGAGGAGCCATCTCACCGACTGCTCCACCCTGAACCTCGGGAATACCGCCCCTACGAAAACACACCACATAAATATCAAGAACGTTTTTACAATCATCGTGACGATCGATGTCGCTCCGCCGAAGAATAGGTCCATGAAGAGGACGAGCTTTGCTGCGGCGAATATCGAGCGGTTCGTCATCAAGAGACCGATGAAGGCACTCTGGAACTCAGTAGGAGGTCCGACCGGAATCTCCTGCGGGGCGAGATGTATGTCGAACGGCGAATGCATCATCATCCCGAGGAATCCAAGCATGCCCGCCGCCGTCGCCAGCGGATTCGTTATCATGTTCCAGTGCATGAAACCCCCCTGCTGGGCGGCTACGATATTCGTTATGGAAAGCGTATGATGCTGAGCGGCAAGTGCAATGATAGCAAGTGCAAAGGGGACCTCTGATGCGGTAACCTGCGAAAGCCCTCTCATGACACCCATCGCCGAATATGGGTGGCCGCTTTCACCTGCCCCGAGCGCCATGCCCAACATTCCGAAGAATATGAAGTAGATGACGAGTATCACATCGCCCGAAAAACTGAAGTTCTGAAGCCACGTCGAGCCGTAGACGGCGGGGATGAAGAGGTATAGTCCGACGCCGCCCGTTATTCTGAACACCGGCCCGAGGTAGAACATTATTCCATGGTAGATCGACGTCCTCATCGTGAGGTTTCTCGCGATGTTGGCATAGAGAATCCAGACGGGCGGGCCTATTCTCCCCTGAACGCGCGCGATTATCTTCATCGTCGTTCCCATAAGCAGCAGCCCGTAGTTCATGATGACAAAGAGGCTCGCCAGTGCATACCCTATCTTTATCAAGATGTCCACCATCATCCGGCCCCGTTCTCCGAGTGTTCCAGGCGCTCGAGATTAAATTCGAATCCTCTATCGCTATCCGAAATATGCTGCACCATCATCATCTTCCCCCTGCCGATATGAAGTATATCAAAACGCCCACGATGAATATGTAGAGGGCGTATGTTTGACCGTCACCCGTGTATATATGTCGCACAGAGGCTGCGATCGAATGGGACCACTCGCTCACAGCGCTCCAGAACCTCTTTGCGAGAGGTTTAAGGATGGGGCCCATCGCCCTTCCGTACGGTGTAAAGAAGTTGTATGCGTAGTGTGTCGTTTCGGGGCTCTCCGGTCTTTCAGCGGCATAGACGATGTTGAATGGCTTTACCTTCTGCGGCTTAGCCGTAAAGAGAAGGAGGTATAGAAGCATGATTATGAATATCGCCATTACGACAATCATGACGGCGGTTCCGTTCCAGTAGCCGAGCGAGCTTACTGCGGTGAATCCGTGCCAGTTCAGCGTTGCCGGGATTATCGGGCTCACTATTGCAGAGAGCCTCTTTAGAAGAGTCAAAGGAAATGCGGAAAGGCCGAATATCGTGAGAACCAGTATGTATTGAGGTATCAGGAGCCATGCCGGAGCCTCTTTGATGTTCTTGTAGCGGGGCTTGGGCATGCCGAGGAATATCGAGTGTATCAGGCGGTAGCAGTATAGGAACGCAATGGTGCTGGCAAAGAACGCCACTGCCGCCTGCAGGTACCATCCCTTTTCGATCAACGCCTCGTAGATCAGCCATTTGCTCCCGAATCCCGCGAGAGGCGGGACGCCTGCTAGTGCTATTATCCCGATGAGCACCGATACGAAGGAGAACGGCATCCGCTTGATCAGCCCGCCCATCCGGTACATGTTCCTCGTGCCCGTTCTATAGACTACGCCCGCGATGGCGAGGAAGAGGAGCCCCTTGAAGAGCAGATGCAGCACCGAGTGCCATAGGGCCGCGACCCATCCAAGATGGCTCATCATCGCTGCTGCGAGCACGATGTAGCCGACCTGCCCAACGCTCGAGTAGGCAAGGAGCTTCTTTGCGTCTTCCTGGAATACTGCGAAGATGGTTGCGAATAGGGCTGTCAGGACCCCTATCCAGCCTATCACCGCTGACAGGCTCAGCGAGCCTATGTGCGGGGGGTTGTTTAGGCCCATATAGAGGAACAAGGCGAGGAATCCGAGAATCCCCGCCTTGGATAGGACCGCCGAGATCAAGGGTGATACGTCGTCTTCGGATTCTGCGTATGCACCGGGTGCCCAGATGTGCAGACCGAATGAGGCTGTCTTTATCAGAAAGCCGATCGAGACGAGTATAAACACGATTGACGAGTAGATTCCCGCGTGTGAGAGCTCGGACAGAGCCCATGCAGGCGAGACGGATGGGTTCGAAAGGCCTGCTGCGCCCGCAGCGGCTCCGGCAGCGGAGATGCCTGCTGCGCCCGAGATGCCCGAAGCTGTGGCTGCA
>QNBZ01000326.1 GCA_003644295.1 Planctomycetota bacterium | reverse complement strand
TGGATGCCTGCTTTCGCAGGCATGACACAATAATTGATTGTCTGTCAAAAAGCGCATTTACTTAGTCCAATTGGTATTACTCATCCCTTTAGGCAGGATTTAGCCCTTTTGCCTGGCTTTTTTGGTTTTTTTTGCAAACATGTTTGGATACTGCCGGCCGACCAAGCCCAATATGCTCATCGACTATCTGTCTGACAAGACTGAGAAAGTCGTTTTCACCTAATTGCTTGCTAATCAGCCTGGCCTGTAAATCTTCTGGTAGGGAAATCCACAGGCGCAATGCGGCCTCTACCGCCCGCTTTTGCACCTGCCAGCGTGCCTTCCATTGCTTTTCAAAAGCATTCGCCAAGGAGATTTTTACATCAGCAGATAAAGTTTTTTCATTTTTTGTATGCCATAAGTATATTACGCACAGGAAATTACGAATGTTCCAGCTACAAACGGGGGTTAACTTGGTCAAGCTGGGCGCTTCTGAGTTGACTTTGAATAGAGTATATAATATAATAAATATAGGACGCAGTTATAGAAAGCGTCTTGACCATGGCTTTATTTAGTAGCCAATGCCCCACAAGGATTGGGGGAGGTAATAACTACTGAAAGTGTAAAGCTTGCCGTTCAGGCAATGGGGGAAAGTTATAACCCAAGGCAGATGGTAATGTGTAGTATTTTGCGCTGCGGGCGGTCCGCAGCGAAAAATAGAGATGCGCTGCGGGCTGTCCGCAGCGAAAAATAGAGAAAATATTTTTGGAGGAAACTGAAGATGAAAAAGTTGACGATGATTTTGGTGGTGGTTTGTACTGCCCTTACCGCCGGACAGGCACAGGCGGACGTGGTGCTCTGGAGCGGGACGTACGACACAACGGGTGGTATTGCAATGACTGGAATAGATGAGCTGGATGCGAGAGTTTTCGCCGGGTACGGAAACGAGGTCTATCCGGACGATTTTCCTTGTTATGGTAACGAGTGGCCAATGCACTTGACACTGGAGGGAATCACTCTGGGCGATCTGGGCGGCACTCTTACGTTGGACGAGTCCACGCCGGGCTGGTCAGATTATCTGGCCTATATCGCCAGCGACGCCGGAGGCCCCGGCCAAGCAGATCTGCTTGGTGTAAATATAGCCATAGGTGGCTCTGGTATGCCCCCCGTAGAGGGGTGGCTTAGCTACCCACAGATAACAAGTGATGGGGAGATGGAGATTAATGAGTCTCTTCTACAACTCGACACTTACGACATCAGCAAGATTACGCTTGTGATTAACGAGTTGTCTTTTGATACTCCCGGATCTAATCCGAACGACGACGGCGTATGGACCGACTACCACTTTAACGTCGATGCTACATTCTGGGGGACTCCGGTTCCCGAGCCGGCGACGATTGCGCTGCTTGGCCTCGGCAGTTTGACTCTGCTGAGGAAACGCAGAGCATAAGGAAGTGCGAAGTTAGAACTACGAAGTAAAAATAGTTTGAAATTAAAGGGCTGTGAGGTTTTCACAGTCCTTTTTTGTTGGCTTCGGGAAAGTTGATAATTCCTGTTAGAAAAACAGTCCCGGCTCAACAGAGAAATACTCAGATAGTTTAGCAATATGCGTTTTACTTAACTGCCGCTTGCCAGCCAGAATTCGCGAACCAAGCGAACGGTCGCCAAGAATACGGCCAAGGTCGGAAGCAGACAGGTGGTTTTCTTCACAGAGATATTTCAGAATGTCCACAGGTTTCAACGACGATGTATCAATTGGATAGTGTTTTTTCTCATAGCTTTCTATCAGAATCGACAGACTGTCAAGATACTTCAGTTGAGTGCCGTTAAGCTTTTTCCCGACAAGTTTGTCAGCAGCCGCGAGCGCTCTTTTATAATCCTTCTCGCTGCGGATTGGATACAGAGGATAAAGCTCGTCAAGCAAATCCATCCAGGCCGAGGGCAATTTCACTTTATTGTTTTTTGTTTTAACTGCCACGCTCATAAAAGCTCACCTTTCCACTTATCTTTGCTGTATTCAGCATGGGGCATAATTTTACCGACAAATACGATTTTTAGCATGTATTCGACTTTGGTAATCAGCCGATACTTGCTGCCGGCGATGTTAAAAATAACCAACTCTTTATACGAATCGGCGCTGTTGAATGTTTTTCTTACAGATGACAATTTGTCAACATATTTTTATTGACCTTTGCATAAGCAATGGAACGAACTGCGTAACCCGTGCTTGTTGAGTACAAGCTCTTATTCTCGCAAGAAACGGCTACACTGCTCATATTGGCCTGTTCTATGTTATTATCATTCATAACAGGGCTGTTTCTTTAGAAATGCAAAGCTCAATAAGGTTTTTAAAAATCCGTGTTATCCTGTGGTTTTTCCTGCAAGGTATTCGTTCATCGCAGCGGCGGCGATTCTACCCTGGCCCATCGCTAAAATTACCGTAGCAGAGCCCAATACTATATCACCGCCGGCATAAACGCCTTCGAGAGAGGTTTTGCAGTTTTCGTTCACTATGATATTGCCCCATTTATTGAACTCCAAACCCGGAGTGGTCTGGCGAATAAGCGGATTTGCCCCGTTGCCAATGGCTATGATTACGGTATCAACGTCAATTGTGAACTCTGAGCCATCGATTGG
>QNBZ01000325.1 GCA_003644295.1 Planctomycetota bacterium | reverse complement strand
TGATCCCCATGTTGAAACAAGATCCTACACCTTACGGCACAATGGGAGACAGAGACTTAGGTTGGATGTTGGGTGCGTTTATAGCAGACGGCTGGTCTTCAGGGGGGCGAACTATAGGTTATGCTAAGCTGGAAGATAGCAAGCGAGATGAATTTGTTAGAATCATGCGAGCGTTACACCAAAACTTCACGGTAAATGAATACGCGGGCGTTCCTAAAAAAGGGACTAATAAGCTCGGGGTATCTAAAAAGATACATTTGAATAGCTCATCACTTGTGAAGTATATGGCTCAGTATAAATGTCTTAATGATGCGAATATTGAAGGCAGAGTAGCTTTGAGGAAACAAATCCCACAAGATGTGCTGCAGAATGGTTCTGAAGAGATGCTCTTTGGGTTGTTATCTGGGTTACTAGATGGGGATGGGAGTATGGTGTGTAATATGAGTACTGGTAAACCAAGGTACAGTGCAAAGTACAGCACATCAAGTACCTTCCTACGGGACAGCTTTTTAACTTTATGTTATAGACTAGGCATTCGTTGCACAGTACTAACTTCTCCACCAAGAGGGCATTCTAAAGAAGCATACACAATGATGCTGTCCACTGTTGACATGCATACTATTTTAGGCAAGTTGACGTGTCTGGGAGAAAGGGAATGTAAAATTATAGCAGAATGGGAGAAGTCCCCTCCTGCTAAAGACGATTTAGATATGGTCCCAATGTCTACAGAAGAGTGCAAAGTTCTAAAGAAGCACATCAATTCTATTGTTGATGGAAGTCTGCACTCAGTACTGTCTAGGACTAAGAAAATAGGGTACAGGGTTGGTAGGAAGATACTACAGAGGCATATGGCTATTCTAGAAGAGCACACCCCAGCACTGCACAAACGAACGCTAGAAACCAACACAGTGTGGCGTACAATTACAAGCATCACAGACGCTGGCAAGCGCACAGTGTTCGACCTAGAAGTAGTTGGTGCGAAAGTGTTTGCGGTAAACAACGGTCTTATCATATGGGACACAATGGGAATGCATGTCCCAATATCCCAAGCAGCTGTTGATGAAGCATATGAGTTTATGCCTTCTAAAGTACTGGAATCACCTAGAGATCTCAGCATTATGCTAACACCCTCCATGGATATCCAGATAGGGCTATTCTTGCTTACAGCAAAGAGCAGAATTAGGGATGAAAAGTATGCGAGTATCGCAGAAGCTAAGAAGGCATTTTATGCCAACAAGCTTGATATCTCTGATGTTGTAACTATCAAAGGAAAGAAAACAACTCTGGGCTTAGCACTAGTAAGAGAGGTTCTCCCAATGGACGTAGCTATTCCTACAGAAGGGGTCACCAAGGCTAACTTAGGGGCCTTCATGAAGGAAGTAGTAACTAAGCACCGCAAAGATTTCAATGATATTATGGGCAAGCTATCTAAACTAGCATCAGAGTATAATTACCAGTCTGGCGTATCACTAACAATCAATGACCTTAAGACAGACTCATCGGTAGTGGGCCCGCTTAAACGGGAAATTTCAGCTAAGTTCTCTAAGCTAAAGAGTAAGAAAGCCAAAATAGACTTCTTGGTTAATGTTAATTCCAAACTAGACAAGGAGAACAAAAAATGGATGGGCAAACATGTGTGGGATAATAACTTGGCACTTACAGCTGTTGCCGCAGGAAAGCCAGGGGTTGCGGCATTAAAACAACTTAAGTTTATGCCTTTAATCCTAAAAGACTCATCGGGGCAGCCAGTGCCAGTACCAATAACACGCAGCTACTCTAATGGATTAACCTCCTCAGATTACTGGGCTGCTTCTTATGGTGCCCGCTCAGGAATGATAGACAGAGCACTACAAACATCTGAGCCTGGTTACTTTGCCAAGCAGTTACTATCAGTCGTAGACAAGCAAGTTATTGCAAAAGAAGACTGTGGGACTACAGAGGGGATTACCCTAGATTTTGCTAAGGAAGGCAAAAGTGACTTTTTATGGCGCTATGAGGCTAAGACTAATAAACTTATCGACGATGCATATTACCGACAACTCGAGGCCAAAGGTACTCCTGTGAAGGTAAGGTCACCCTTGACTTGTGAACTCTCGGAGGGAGTTTGTGCCATGTGCTATGGTGCCCATGAAAACGGGTCTAAAGCACAGATAGGGGACAATGTAGGCATGACTGCTGGGCAGACTTTGACAGAACGAGGCACGCAGCTGACAATGAGAACGTTCCATACGGGCTCGGTAGTAGAATCTGGGTCTAACTATGCTACTTCTGGAATGACTAGAATTAAGCAGTTGACTAATTTACCACAGTTCTTAAGTGGTAAAGCAGCTCTGGCGAATAAAGACGGTAAAGTAGAAAGCATTGAGTCGAACCCAGCCGGAGGTGTCAACATCACAGTTAGCGGCGAGAAGCATTTTGGTGTAGTAGACAAACCTGTAGTTACAAAAGGTCAGAAAGTCAAAGCCGGGGATCGGTTAACTGCAGGTGTTATCCAACCCAAGGAGCTGTTGGACTTAACAGGTATTCGCAATACCCAAGATCATCTAATAGATGAGCTCAGAAATGCATATAAGTCTCAAGGTGTTGATATCACAAGAAGAGCATACGAAACAGTAGTGCGAGGCACTACTAATACTACTA
>QNBZ01000324.1 GCA_003644295.1 Planctomycetota bacterium | reverse complement strand
GTAAGACGGGGGAAAACGTGGATTTTTCTACCAAAAACGCCCTAAATTTGGTACAATGCGGTATTCTAATAAAGCTCTCTTTGTAAATGATAGGTAGGTGGGTGCGAATCAATGAAGCCAAGACTTCGATATACAACAGCTTGTCTTTCTGTTTTTTTATGTATGTTGCTGCTGTTGCTCCCTTCTGTATGCTCCGGGCTTGTCCTGCATACCGATGACGAGCCAACAGATAAACCCCCCGACAATGTCGTAGGAAGATGGCGTACTAACGCTTCCTGTGTAGTAATCAGCCCCAACCACGTCCTCACCGTTCGACACGCCGGCGGCAGTAGCGGCACTGTTCAAATCGGCGGAACAAACTATACGATTGCACAGATTTCAAATATAGGCTCGGCTGACCTGCGCGTGGTACGGATTACAACAGCAGATGGGCAACCGGCCAATCTGCCGGATTGGGTACCCCTTTACAGAAGTAGAGATGAAAAGTATCAAACAGAATATACTATGGGCGGTTTTGGCAAGGGGCGAGGTGAAACCCTTTATACCGATGATATGGCCTATGGCTATGCGTGGGCCGGCAGTGGCAACACTACTCAGCGATGGGGTGCAAATAAGGTCAACAACTACACAAACAGCAGTCATTTGGGCGACTATATTTCAGATGTGATATGGGGCAAATTCAGCGATGTCAATCACGGTAACTATATGGAATATGAGGCAGCGCCGGCAGACCATGATTCCGGCGGCGGCTGGTTTATTAAACACGATGGAGTCTGGAAGGTGGCGGGATTGTTTCGCGCGGTCGAACACTGGAATGAAACATGGTTTCGACTGAAGGACGACCCTAACTACTTTCACCCCGACTATTTTGACGCAGTTCGTGTAAGCTCTTACCACCGGCAGATTACTGCTGAGATTCCCCCTTGGGATGATTTTAACGACAACAGACGCAGCTCCGCGTGGCGGATATTTGGAGATGACCATAGCCTGGTCTGGGTGAATGAGGCCAATCAGCGTCTGGAAATAAGAGCAGCCGGCGGAGCAAACAGCCACGAGGCGGTTTATGCGTCCAATGAATGGAAACTTAACAGCACGGAAGATTTTTCGCTGAAGGTTAATTTCCATCACGAGGTTGTTACCGAACAAGATAGTTGGCTGTTTATAAGACTTGCTACAGAGCATAGCGACGATAACTACATCTCGTTCGAGGCCGGCTGCGATGCAAACGGCCCTTATTGGCTGTATGAAGAAATTATTGACGGCGAGGTTGGCCCTGCTGAACAAATGCCCAGAGATTCGAATGATGGAACACTATACATTTCGTATGATGCCGGTTTGGACGAGTTGTATTTAAGCTGCGTCGAATATGGAAGCGAGGCCCCCTGGCAGACGATTCCAGGGCTTTTGCAAGGCCAATGGACGGGCAAGCCGGTTTGTGTCCATATCGGCGGCGGCTCGAATAACGCTGCTATAAGCTCAGGCAAGGTCTATCTGGATAACTTTGCGGTCAACAGCGGTGTATTGTTGGATTGGCCGCCGACAACCGATATCAACGGCGATGGGTATATTGACTGGCTCGATATTGGAGTGCTTTCTGAACAATGGCTTGAGGCCGGCGAAGATTTGGACGCTGACATTAACGGTGATAATAAAGTCAATTTCAAAGACTTTGCTAAATTTGCCGACGTGTGGTAAAAGCAGCAATAGGAAAAACAGGGCAGTTCTCGATGTTGAGAACCGTCCCAGTTTTTCCTTTATCTTTTTGCTTTTTCATTATAATATGACGGCTGAATAATTTAAGGATACGAGTTATGAAAAAATGTAGCTTATCTGTCTTGTTGCTTTTTTGCCTAATTGCGGGCGTGTTTCTTGGCGGCTGCGTTGAACGCCGATTGACAATCAATACCCAGCCGCAAGGAGCGATAGTGGCGTTAAATGATGAAGAAATAGGCGCCTCGCCGGTTACGGTCTCGTTTAACTGGTACGGCGATTACAATGTGCGGATAAGCAAAGAGGGATACGAAACATTAAAGACGCACCGCAAGCTGAAAAGGCCGTGGTATGACAAATTTCCCTGGGATTTTTTCGCTCAAATAGTCAATCCGAAAAGAATTGTGGACGAGTACGAATGGACGTTTGAGCTGACTGAAAAAAAGCTGCCTGCAAGAGAAGAGCTAATCCGGAACGCACAGAAACTGAAAAAACAGCTATAGGCCAAAAAACAACCAAATTGACAAAAAACGCACGCCTTCTGAACGAAAATAAACCAAAAGGGACGCTTTTTGTACCACCTTTTTTTACCCCTGCGCGGATAATTGATTATTGATAATTGATTATTGATAATTGTCTATTGATTATTGGAAAGCCCAAAAAAGCGACCACGAATTCCGCAGAAAACAGAAAATAAAATCCGACGTCTGACTTCTAGCCCGCATTTCTCACAACCCCATTGAAAAAAGCCCCTTGTTATGGTATAAAGCCTTCATAGAAAAAACTTAAACCAGAAACAAGGGACTGCCTTATGAAAACACACTGTAATCAAAAAACCCTCAAATTTCAAACAGAAAACTCCCGCAAAATCGTCGTTCATTTCAACGGTGGTAACATCTTATCCGACTCCGGTTGTCTCCATCCTCTTTCC